>DAICZL010000666.1 GCA_027311165.1 bacterium | reverse complement strand
GGATAAAGTCGCCCGATAAGACAGAGAGCAGGAGCGGTGGCCGGTCGTCTGTCGGATCGGGCACCGCTCTGGCGCAACATCCGATCAGATCGACTGATCTGCCCGGATAAAGTCGCCCGATAAGACAGAGAGCAGGAGCGGGAGCCGGTCGTCTGTCGGATCGGGCACCGCTCTGGCGCAACATTCGATCAGATCGCCTGATCTGCCCGGATAAAGTTGCCCGATAAGACAGAGAGCAAGAGCGGTGGCCGATCGTCTGTCGGATCGGGCACCGCTCTGGCGCAACATCCGATCAGATCGCCTGATCTGCCCGGATAAAGTTGCCCGATAAGACAGAGAGCAGGAGCGGTGGCCGGTCGTCTGTCGGACCGGTTGCCGCGCCAGCGCGGCGATCCCGGCGCAAGGGCCTGAAAGACCGTGATCCTGGCCCGAACGGATCGTTACCGATGCGCTCTCCGCCGCGCGATCGACTGCCTTGGTGCTTGACTGTCCGCCCCGGCAGGATGAGCATGTGTGCCAGCCAAAAATAAACAAGGGGAAGCTCCAGTGAGATCTCTGAGATCCGCGCTGCTCGGCAGCGCTTTCGTGCTGGCCTTCGGACTGTCCGCGGCCCCGGGCCGGGCCGGTGACGCCATGACCCAGGACCGCCTGCTCAACGCGGACCAGGAAACCGGCAACTGGATCACCCATCACAAGGATTACTCGGCGCACCGGTTCTCGGCGCTGAACCAGATCAACCGCGACACGGTGAAGAACCTGCACGTCGCCTGGACCATGGCGCTGGGCGGCATCGAGGGCGGCGGCATCTGGACGCATGGCGGGCTCGAGGGCACGCCGCTCGCCGAGAACGGCATCCTGTATGTCACCGACGGCTGGGGCTCGGTCTACAAGATCGACGCGCATGGCGGCAAAGGCGCCCTGCTGTGGAAGATGGACCCCAAGACCGACCATGACTGGGCGGGCGCGGTCGCCTGCTGCGGCGTCGACAACCGCGGCGCGGCGCTGTGGAACAACCTGGTCATCTCCCACACGCTCGACGGCCGGCTGATCGCCACCAACAAGGACACCGGGGAAGTGGCCTGGCAGCGCCAGATCGCCGATCCCGACAAGGGCGAGGTGGTGACCGGCGCCCCGCTGATCGTGAAGAACCTGGCGATCACCGGCGTGGCCGGCGCCGAATACGGCATCCGCGGCTGGATCGCGGCGACCGACCTCACCACCCAGAAGGAGGTCTGGCGCACCCATACCATCCCGATGAAGGGCGAGCCGGGCGGCGATACCTGGAAGGACGATCACGCCGCGGCGGCGATCGGCGGCGGCTCCACCTGGGTCACCGGTAGCTACGACCCGTCCAGCAACACGCTGGTCTGGGGCGTCGGCAACCCGGGTCCGGACTGGGATCCGGAATACCGTCCGGGCGACAACCTCTATACCGACAGCTCGCTGGGCCTCGATGCCGATACCGGCAAGATCAAGTGGTTCTTCCAGCACACGCCGAACGACGCGTATGACTATGACAGCGTCGCCGAGAACGTGCTGGTCGACGTGATGGTGAACGGCAAGCCGCAGAAGCTGGCGCTGGAAGCCGACCGCAACGGCTTCGCCTACGCGGTCGATCGCAACAATGGCGAGTTCGTCTGGGGGCTGCCCTTCGTCAAGAAGGTCACCTGGACCGCGGGGCTGAACCCGGAAACCGGTAAGCCGGTCGAATACGACCCGAAGCTTGACGTGCAGCCTTATGTGAAGTCGGTCACGCCCTCGCGCGAGAACAAGGTGACCGACATCTGCCCGGGCAACATGGGCGGCAAGAACTGGCCGCCGACCGCCTACAACCCGGATCTGAAGCTCTGGTACATCCCGGTGATCGAGAGCTGCAACCGCATCACCGTCTCCGAGATGGTGCCCGGCAAGTCCTTCAAGCCGCGTGAGTTCTTCACCGGCGGCGGCCCGAGCCAGCCGTTCAAGATCACCGGCAGCGTGACCGCGATCGATGTCACCACCGGCAAGGAGGCCGGCAAGGCCGAGACGCCGTTCCCGATGCTGGGTGGACTGCTCGCCACCCCGGACCTGGTGTTCGCGGGCCAGCCCTCGGGCGAATTGATGGCCTTCGACGCCAAGACGCTCGCCAAGCTGTGGGAGTTCAACACCGGCGCCGGGCTGAGCGCGCCGCCGATGACCTTCTCGGTCGATGGCAAGCAGTACATCGCGATCCTGGTCGGCCAGGGCGGCGCCTGGGACAAGTGGTTCATCGAGTCCACGCCGGAACTGAAGAAGACCCAGCCGAGCTCGATGCTGTACGTGTTCGCGCTGTAGCAGCCGGGCGCGGGGGCGGGGCGGTCATCGCTCTGCCCCCGCAGGCCGGGTGGTTCCATGGGCCGGTGCTTCGCCGGCCCTTTCCGGCCGGCGGCGAGGCCCCGGGCCGCGCCGGATCCGTCCCGGTGAGTGCCGCGCCGGATCGTGCAGGGTCCCGGCGGGTGCGTCTGGTGAGCGCGCCTGGCGCGCTTGCGGTCCGGTTGCGCCGCGGATCGGGCGGGGAGCGGGGAGACGATCAGAACGATGACCATCAGAGTGATGACCCTCAGAGCCCTGGCCCTGGGTTTCGCGGCGGCGGCTCTGGCGGCGGGCGCGCAGGCGCAGACCGCGGGGCACACGCCGACCGACGAGGGCAAGCGCGTCTATGAACGGGCCAATTGCATGGGCTGCCACAAATGGCACGGCGATGGCGGCGGCGGCTATGGCGGGGCGGCTCTGTCGCTGCGCAGGACGGAATTGTCGCGCGACCAGATCATCGAGACGGTCCGCTGCGGCCGCCCGGGCCGCGGCATGCCCTATCACGACCGGGAGGCCTATGACGGCGACGGCTGCTACGGCCTGAACCGGTCGGAACTGGCCGGCACCATGCCCCCCGCGGCGGCGGTGTTCCTGCGGGAGGCGGATATCGAGGCGGTCACGGACTACGTGCTCGCCAATATCAAGGGCAAGGGCGAGCCCTCATACGCCGACTGCATCGCCTTCTTCGGCGCGGCATCGCATATGTGCCACATCTATCAGCCCGGGCCGTCCGGCACCGCCCCGTCCGGCACCGCAACGGCCGGCACCGCCCCGTCCGGCACCGCCCCGGCCGGCACCGCCCCGGCCGGCTCCGGCCAGCAAGCGACGACCGCACCGCCCGGGCCGGAACACACGCCATGAAGCCGGTTCTGATACTGCTCGGCGTGCTGTCCCTGGCCGGTGCCGCGGCCGGCGAGCCCGCCAATGATCTGCGGCAGTTCCGCCTGGGCATGGCGGCAGCCGATCTGCCCGTGCAGGGCTATGTCGGCTTCACCTGCGCCGCCGCCCCAGAGATCGCGCTGGAGGGCTGGCAGGACTGGCGGAAATGCCCCGCCGGCGAGGCCGGGCTGCACGAAATCCGCTTCCGCTACGACCAGGCCGACAATCCGATGGCGCGGGTCAACGACCGTTTCGAGGGAACCGTGGTCGCCGGCCATCCGGTGCTGCTGAGCCTGCTGATCGGCGCCGATGCCCGCCTCGACGGGCTGCGGATCGAAACCGATCCGCAAGCCAGGCTGTATCTGCGCAAGAAGGCCTTCCTGTTCGGCGAGCAGATCAAGGCCCGCTACGGCGAGGATGGCTGGACCTGCAGCGAGCGGCCCCATCCGGCCGCCGAGGAACCGGTTGGCGGGGTGTTCCTGGACGAACGCTGCGAGAAGATCACCCCATCGCGGCATCTGGTGATGGACCGGGCGCTCTACCGGCAGGCGGGGCAGGATGTGAAGGAGTTCACCGACCGGACGGTGCTGACCATCCTGCCGCGTTCCTGACCCCTGCCCTGGCACGGCCGGCCCGGCCGCCCGGAGTGGGCCCGGCCGCGCGGAGTGGGCCCGGCCGCGCGGAGATGGGCCGGGGGCCCCGCCCCACGGCGCCGGGCCTATCGCCCGGCGGCCAGCAGCGCCACCTTGACCACGACCAGCACGACCGCCGCCACCAGATAGGCGCGCAGCACGCCCATCCAGACCCGCTTGCCCAGGCCGAAACGCGGTGTCTCCAGCGTCTCGAGCGGCGGCATGCGCCAGGACGCCCGCAGCGCCCGTGCCGCGCCGTCGTCAACGGCAGGCGGGGCGGGCGGGCGGCGGAGCGCCGCGAAGCTCCCGTACCCGGCCAGCCCGAACGCGCTGCCCAGGCCCAGGATCGCCAGGATGGTCCCGCCCGACAGATCGGGGAAGACCGTTGCCGTGGTCAGCACGATCGACAGCATCACCAGCACCCAGATCACCGCGCCGGTGAACAGGTTCAGCCCGCGGCCGTTGACCCACGGACCCAGCACCGCCTTGTCGTTGCACAGCAGCAGCAGGAACACCGTGGCCGAGGGCAGCAGCACCCCGGCCAGGGTCTGCACCGCGTTGGTCAGCAGCCCCAGCAGCGCGTCGCTGCCCAGCAGCACCAGCACCGCCGAGGCCACGATCAGCCCGGCATAGACCGCGTAGAACCCCCCGGCCTCGGCCGGCCGGCGGTGCAGCGAATGGCGCAGCGACAGCACGTCGCCGATCGCATAGGCGGTGGCGAGCGAAACGGCCGAGGCGCCGATGATGCTGGCATCTAGCAGCGCCAGCGCGAACATCACCCCCGCCGCCCGTCCGGCATGCGCCTCCAGCCCCGAAGCGATCGCGCCGGCATCGGTGAAATTGCCGAACCCCGCGGTGCCGGCGAAGGCGGCGGCGGCGGATGCGATGATGGCGATCGCGCCGATCACGACCAGCAGGATGCCGATCACCAGATCGGCCTTCTCATAGGCCATGAATCGCGGGGTGATGCGCTTGTCGATGACATAGCTCTGCTGGAAGAACAGCTGCCAGGGCGCGACGGTGGTGCCGACGATCGCGATGATCAGCAGCATCGCATCCGACAGCCTGGCGCCCGCCGGCAGGCGCGGCAGCACCAGGTCGCGCCCGACCTCGGCGAGCGGGGGATGCACCATGATGAACACCGGCACCAGCAGCAGGCTGAAGAAGCACAGCGCCAGGGAGAACCGCTCGAAGCGGCGGAAGCTGCCGGTGCCGGCGGCGGCGATCACGATGCCGGCGGCAACCACAATGCCCCAGCCCCGCGGCACGCCGAGATAGCCGAGTGCCAGGTTGATGCCAATGAATTCGGTGACGATGGTGAGCCCGTTCAGCACGAACAGGTCGATGACACTGAACGCGCCCCAGAATCTGCCGAAGCGCTCCAGGATCAGCCGGGCATGGCCGACGCCGGTGACCGCGCCGAGGCGCAGCACCATCTCCTGGTTGACATACAGCACCGGCACCAGCAGCAGCAGCGTCCACAGCAGCGCGGTGCCGTAATTCTGTCCGGCCTGGGCATAGGTGGAGAAGCCGCCGGCGTCGTTGTCGCCGATCATCACGATCAGCCCGGGCCCGAGGATCGCGAGCAGGGTCAGCAGCCTTGCCTTCCAGCCGCGGCGATGCTGGGTGTCGTCACGCCGGATGGTGCCGAACGCGCCCTCGATATCGCCGAGATGGGCGGGATCGAGCACGGCGGGGCGGGGCGGATCGGTGATCACTAGATCGGACATGCATGCCTCGCTGGTCTGGCGGCTTGGGCGGTGCGTCGGTTCCGGGCGGTCGGCATGCCGGCGATGCGGCGCGGGACCCCATCGGGTGCGGACGGGAGAGGTGCGGGCACGCCGTCCGAGCGGGCAACTCCGAGCGGAGCAGCCCCGAGCGGACCAATCCCGAGCGGACCAATCCCGAGCGGAGCAGTCCCGAGCGGAGCAGTGCCGAGCGGACCAGATCCGAGCGGACCGGGCCGTGGCGCGATCGGAGGCCGGCGGGCGCGGCGGCGTGCCCGGTCCGGTCAGTCCGGCACGCTCGGCGGCGGCTTCGTCTGCCAGCGACAGACCAGCCCGCCCTCGGGCGCAGGCTGCCAGCACGCAGCCAGGGGCAGACGCCGCGCTGCCGCCGCGCCATCGCGGGTCAGCGGCGCGGGATGGCGCGGCAGCAGTGTGACAATGGGAAAGGCGGTCATGGCCCTCTCCTCCGGTTCAAGCGATTGCCTGAACCCGGGGGGCCTGACCGCTAGCCCTGGCGCATCCGCACCACAGGCATCGCTCGCATCAGGCCGACCCGGGCGTTGGACCAATCCGCGGCAGACGCGACGGCAGGCGAGAGACGCCTACTGTGGCACTCCGTGGACTGGAAACTGGGTCGCGATTTCATGGAATCCCTGATCGGTTGCGAAGTTCCGGACACGGCCGGAGACGGAACACACCAGACCACGCGAAACCGGCGCTGTCGGTGATCGGCACGTAAAGACGGTTTTTTGGATAGACCTGTGACCAGCGCTGGTCAAGCCGGTTCTGCGCTCGCAGCGCCAGTCGTGAAGCGCTGCGGCGGGACCGCCGGGGCTCTCGCCGCCCGGCGGGCCACGGGGATGGTTTCCTGGCGGAGCGATCCGCTCTAGATTGGGGCTCCCGCGACTTTCAGAATCCGGAACGCGCCATGGCCCAGCAGAGCACCGCTTCTCTTCCGCCGGTAACCGCCGATGCCTTCCTGGCCGACAGGGAGCGGTTCTGGCACAGCTGGGGCCGCTTCGTGATGGCGGCGGTGACGGCGGTGGTGGTGCTGCTGGTGCTGATGGCGATCTTCCTGGTGTGAGCGCCCTCCGGCGGCGCGCATCGGCGGCGTCGCCCCTCCGATCCCCCCGGCTCCGATCTCCCCTTGGCCGCGACGCATCGCGGCGCATTCGGCAGCGCTGCCGCGGCTCGGCAGCCCTGTGCGGTCCTCACCGTTCCGCCCCGGTCGTGGGATCTTCTCCCCCGGGAGGAGGCGAGGGGCGCGCGTGGGGAAATCTCCGCCAGGCCTGGGGCGTCAGGTTCGTGCGCGCCAGGGCCGGGCGGGCGAGGGTCGTGCGCGCCAGGAATAAGCGTGCCCAACCAGGTCGCGCCCAAGCCGATCGCGCCCAACCAGGTCGCGTGCAATCTGATCGCGCCCAATCTGATCCCGCCCGCATGGTTCGCGCCCGCATGGTTCGCGCCCGCACGGGTCGCGCCCGCACGGGTCGCGCCATTGACGGGCGCGCCGGACGCTCTGCGCAGCAGGCGGCAGATGTCTGCCCGCCGGTGGCGCGGTGTGAG
>DAICZL010000661.1 GCA_027311165.1 bacterium | reverse complement strand
CCTTCGACCCGGACGGGCAGAATCTGCGGCCCTTCGCGACCGGCCTGCGCAACTGCGCGGGCCTGGCGATCGAGCCCGTCACCGGCCAGCCCTGGTGCGCGGTGAACGAGCGCGACACGCTGGGCGACGACCTGCCCCCCGATTTCGCCACCAGCCTGCGCCAGGGCGCGTTCTATGGCTGGCCCTGGTTCTATGCCGGGGGCATCGAGGACCCGCATTTCCACGCCGCGCGGGCCGATCTGGCCGGGTCCGTGCAGCTTCCCGATGTGCTGATCCAGCCGCATTCCGCCCCGCTCGGCATCGTCTTCTATGACGGCCCGATGTTCCCGCCGGACTATCACGGCGATGGTTTCGTGGCGCTGCACGGGTCCTGGAACCGCGCCCGCCGCACCGGCTACAAGGTGGTGCGCCTGCCCATGCAGCAGGGACGGCCGAGCGGGACCTATCAGGATTTCATGACCGGCTTCGTGCTGGGCGAGGGCCGGGTGTTCGGCCGCCCGGTGGGCCTCGCGATCGCCGCGGACGGGGCGCTGCTGGTCTCCGACGATGCGGGCGGGATCATCTGGCGGGTCAGCCGGAAGCCCTGAACGTGGCGCCGTGATGGACGCGGCGCGGCGTTTTGGGTAAGCCCCGTAGATGACCGATGCGCCGCCCCTTTCGGCCGTGCCGCCCGAAACCGTGTCCCTGATCGGCCGCGCGCGGCGCATGGTCGCGGCGCGGGCGCGGCTGTTCGCCGGGTTGGCGTGCGGGTTCCTGGCGCTGCCGCTGCTGCCCGGCGGATTGCTCGCGACCCCGACGCGCTTCATCCTCGCCTGGGATGTCGGCGTCGGCGTCTATCTGGCACTCGCCTTCGCGCTGTTCCTGACCACTCCGCTGGAACGCATCGCCCATCACGCGGCGGCGCAGGAGGAGGGGGAATGGACGATCTTCGGCCTGACGGTGGCCGGCGTGGTTGCGAGTTTCGCGGCCATCCTGTTCGAGTTCAGTGTCACCCATGACACACCGGCCGCCACCCGTGGCCTGCATGTGGCGCTGGTGGTGGTGACGCTGCTGGTGTCCTGGCTGATGACCCAGACGACGTTCTGTTTCCGCTACGCCCATGAATTTTATGCCATGGGGACGGGCGAGGCCAGCGAGGAGGGCGGGCTGGAATTCCCCGGCGAGCATCGGCCGGACTATCTGGACTTCCTGTATTTCTCGATGGTGCTGGGAATGACGTTCCAGGTCTCCGACGTGCAGATCACCTCGCGCAAGCTGCGGCGCCTGGCGGTGCTGCACGGGTTCCTGAGCTTCCTGTTCAACACGGTGATCCTGGCGCTGACGGTCAATATCGCTGCTTCGCTGCTCTGAGGGACGCGGCACGCCGGTGCGCCCCGCCTGTCCCTGGCTTTCGCCTGCCCCCGACGCATGATCGATCCTGAAGGAGCCTCAGCCGATGAAATCGCCGTTTGCCGTATTGGGAATGTCCGCCGTTCTGGGAATGTCCGCCGGCCTGGGCCTGGTGGCCGCCCCGGCGCTGGCCGCAGGGTTCCAGCTCACCAGCCCGGATCTGAAGCCCGGGGGCATGTTGACCGACAAATTCGTGTTCAACGGCTTCGGCTGCACCGGGGGCAATGTCTCCCCGGCGCTGTCCTGGCATGGCGCGCCGGAGGCGACAAAGAGCTTCGCCGTCACCGCCTATGATCCGGACGCGCCGACCGGCAGCGGCTGGTGGCACTGGGTGATGATCAATATCCCGGCCAGCGTGACCAGCCTGCCCGAGGGGGCCGGCACGCCGGGCAAGGAGCCGGCCGGGGCGATGCAGGGGGTGACGGATTTCGGCCAGCCCGGCTTCGGTGGCGCCTGCCCGCCGAAGGGCGACAAGCCGCACCGCTATATCTTCACCGTGTTCGCGCTGAAGACCGACAAGATCGACGTCCCGCCGACCGCCTCGGCCGCGCTGGTGGGCTTCATGCTGCACGCCAATACGCTGGCCAAGGCATCGATCACGGCCAAGTTCGGCCGCTGAGGCACGGCCGAAGGGCCATGCCCTTTGGCCACGGGCTGGGGCCTCGGCCCCAGCCCCTCACGCTGTGCGATAGCCCCCGGCCCATGCGGGTCCCTGAAGGAGATGGGGGAGCTTAGTCCCCGGCGGCGCGAGGGCAGAGCCCTCGCCACGATCTCGGTGCCGGCGGGGGCAGAGCTTTCGCCGGGATCGCGGTGCCTATGGGGGCAGAGCCCTCGCCCGCCTGTCCTTGGCGTCGCAGGCTCCCGGCAGCCGTCACCAGGCGTCCAGCAGTTCGCGCGTCTCGGCCACCGCGATCCGCCAGATCCCGGTCATGATCGCGTCGTCGCGCTGATAGGCGCCGCCGAAATTGCCGTCTTCCACCAGGTTGCGCAGTTCGAAGGGCGGCAGCGTGGCGACCCGGCCGAGATCGACCATCGGCTTGGCGGTGGCGGGCGGGGGCGTCCAGGCCAGGCGGGTGCTGGGGAAGCTCTCCATCCAGCTGGCGTGGCCGGCATCGGCATCGACCGCGCGGATCGCGGCCATGGTGCGCGGGGCGCGCCACCAGTCGTGGCAGCGTACCCGCGCGTCCGGATTGTCCATCATCCATTCCCGGGCGATCGCCTCGGGCTGGTTGCCGCCATGGCCGTTGACGATCAGCACCCGGCGGAAGCCGGAGCGCTTCAAACTGTCCAGCACATCGCGCAGCAGCATCCCGAAGGTCGCCACCCGCAGCGTGATGCTCCCGGGGAAGGCGGCGAAATACGGGGCCAGCCCGTAGGGCAGAGGCGGGAAGACCGGTGCGCCGATCGGCTCGGCGGCTTCGGTCGCGAGACGTTCGGCCAGGATCGTGTCGGTGGCCAGCGACAGGCCGGCATGCTGTTCGGTACTGCCGAGCGGCAGCAGCGCCCGGTCGTCATGGCGCACCCAGTCCTCGACCATCCGCCAGTCCATCTCGGCAATTCGCATGGCATTCCCGGCACGGTTGCAATCGGACAGGCTGGCCGGTGTTCCCGGCGGCGTCAATCCAGGGGCGGTTCCCCCGCGGCGGGCAAATCCCGGCCGGACTCTCTGCGCCCCTTCGGATCCGCCGGCGGGAGGGCCCCGCCGGACTGCCCCTGGAGCGTTTCCCCAAGGCGCGATGGGGCGGCGCTCATCGGTCCTACGGCCGGTCGAGCACCAGCGCGTCGCAGTTGCGCCGCCCGGCCAGCAGGCAATCCTCGATCGCACAGGTATGGTGCAGAACCTTGATCAGATACAGCCCGGCCACGATCAGCAGCAGCGCCGCAGCCAGCCCGGCCAGACTGGCGGTCTGCCGGTTGGCGGCGTCCTCCTCGCTGTCTCGCAGCCATCGGCGCAGCGGAGCCATGCCCGACCGTCCTGCCTCAGACCCGTCGCTCTGCCGGGCTTCCATCTCCATTTATAGTCGGTTTCAACCGGGCAAGACAGCCATGTGCGGGGCAGGGTTGCGTCTGTTGCGTAGAGGCGGCAGCAGCAGTGGATGATCCTTGCGATTCAGCTCCTGCCGCTGTGCCTGCTGATCGGGCTGCTGGCGTCCGGCCGCGCCGGGCCGCTCGGGGCCTGCGCGGCGGCGCTGGCGGCAACGCTGCCGGCTGCCTGGATCGCCCAGGGCGCAATGCTGCCCCCCGGCCAAGGCGCGGGGCTGGATGCCGCGACCGGGCTGGGCCGCCTGCTGGTCCGCGAGACGATGGAGGCCGCCTGGCTCGCGCTGGTGCCGCTCGGCATTCTGGCCGGCGGGCTGCTGTTTCATCAGGCGGTGGGCCGCATCTCGGCCCGGCACGGCTTCGTGCCCCCGGGCGAGCAGTTGTTCACCGCCGCTTTCCTGCTCGGGCCGTTCAGCGAGTCCGTGACCGGGTTCGGCGTGGGCATGGTGTTCGCCATCGGTGCGGTGCGGCGGGCCGGGGTGCAGGGGGCGCCGGCGGCGGCGATCGCGGCGCTGGCGCTGATGCTGGTGCCCTGGGGCGGTCTGGGGCCCGGCACCGCGGTGGGCGCGGCGCTCGCCGGGCTGTCCGGCCAGGCGATCGCC
>DAICZL010000643.1 GCA_027311165.1 bacterium | reverse complement strand
CCTTCGATTGGTGCTGTGGGGACCGGGGGGGGGCTATTCGAAGAGCGGGTGGAAAATGCTGCCCGGGAACATGTCGTCCAGGAACACGTGAAACTGGGCGATGATCCCGACATTGCTGCCGGCGGCCCGGTTGCCGGGGATCAGCAGCTCCGCGCCCAGATCCCAGGTGTCTTCGACATAGAAGACCCCGGGGGCGATCAGCCACTGCGCCGCCGCCGTGGCCGGCCGGGTGGCCGGGGAGGTCCAGGAGGTTTCCACCGTGGGGACCAGCCGGTTGATCCAGTCGGGCAGGCCGAGATCGACGACCTGGGCCTTCCGGTAAGGCAGGCTGTACTGGAGCGAGACGGCGCCGAAATACGAATTGGACGTACCATCGTTATCGGCGAGCGCGCCGGCGGCGCCCGGCACCGGCGTCGCCTTCAGCGCCACGTCGGCGACCGTGTAGATGAATTCGCCGGTGACCCCGAGCGCCCGCAGCCAGCCGATCGGCAGGTCCCCGAGTCCCTTGCCGAAACAGGCGGCCGGCGCGGTCGATCCGTAGGTATCGGCGCCAACCTGCGGGGCGCCGGTGCCGCCGAATTCGCGCACCAGCCCGACCGAGAAGATGAACTCGTGCTCGGCGTTGATATAGACTTGGTATTTCGGGGTGAAATACAGGTTCTGGTAGCCGCATCGCCGACAACCCCGGCCGCCACGAGGTTGCAGGCGTGCGCGAGGAAATCGAGGCCCGGGGCGCCAGCCTGATGTTCCTGCCCGCCTACAGCCCCGACCTGAACCCGATCGAGCAGGTCTTCGCCAGGCTCGAGCAGTGTCTTCGCAGCGCCGAACCGGGAACGCGCGACACGCTCTGGCAGACCATCGCCAGCGGCCTCGACACGTTCACCGCTACCGAATGCCGCAACTACCTGGCCAATGCAGGCCACAGACAGTCACGGTGAAACCGCATTACACGGAAAGCCGTCGCCGTACATCATGTTCGTCGAGCTCCTGCGGACGGCCCGACAATACGATATCGCCACGGTCCATCACCGCGATCATTTGTGCCAGATCATGTGCGAAGTCGAAATACTGTTCCACCAGCAGGATCGCCATGGTGCCCCGCTCGCGCAGCAGGGTGATCACCCGGCCGATATCCTTGATGATGCTGGGCTGGATGCCCTCGGTCGGTTCATCGAGTACCAGCAGGCGCGGGCGGGTGATCAGGGCGCGGGCGATGGCGAGCTGTTGTTGTTGTCCGCCCGATAGGTCGCCGCCGCGCCGGCGCAGCATGGTTTTCAGCACCGGAAACAGCGCGAAGATCTCGTCCGGCACTGTCCGTTCGCCGCGCGGCAGGAGGGAAAATCCGGTCTCCAGGTTTTCCCGCACCGTCAGAAGGGGAAAAATGTCGCGCCCTTGCGGCACCCAGGCGATGCCGCGCCGGGCGCGTTCGTACAGCGGCAGGCGGCTGATGTCCTGGCCTTCCCAGAGGATTTTCCCCCGCGTGATCGGATGGGCGCCGACCACCGCGCGCAGCAGGCTGGTCTTGCCCACGCCGTTGCGGCCGAGCAGGCAGGTCACCGCGCCGATCTCCGCCGTGAGCGAGACCTGCCGCAGCGCGATGGCCGCGCCGTAGTACAGATCGACGCCGTCCACCTGCAACATCGTCAGCGCCCCAGATACACTTCGACCACCCGCGGGTCGGCGCTGACATGGTCGATACTGCCTTCCGACAATACCGATCCCTCGTGCAGCACGGTCACCTTCACGCCCAGGGCGCGGACGAAGTCCATGTCGTGTTCCACCACCACGACGCTGCGGGTGCGGTTGATCTCGCGCAGCAGATCGGCGGTTTCGTGGGTTTCGGCATCGGTCATGCCCGCCACCGGTTCATCGACCAGCAGCAATTGCGGTTCCTGGGCCAGCAGCATGCCGATCTCCAGCCATTGCTTCTGGCCGTGCGACAGGTCCCCCGCCCGCCGGTCGCGATGATCGGAGAGGCGGATCGTGGTGAGGATGGCCTCGATCCGGTCCTGTTCCTCGGTCGTCTGGCGCGCCCACAGGGTGAAGCGCGGCGTGCGGTCGCCGGCGAGTGCCAGCAGCAGGTTGTCCCAGACGGTATGGGGCTCGAACACCGTGGGTTTCTGGAATTTCCGGCCGATGCCGAGCGCCGCGATCGCCGGTTCGTCCAGTTTCGTCAGGTCGGTGTCCTTGCCGAACACGACGCGGCCGGTATCGGGGCGGGTCTTGCCGGTGATCACGTCCACCATCGTGGTCTTGCCGGCGCCGTTGGGGCCGATCACCGCCCGCATCTCGCCTGGTTCCAGCACCAGGGAGAGCGCATTGAGTGCCCTGAACCCGTCGAAGCTCACCTACACGTCGTCGAGATAGAGCAGGGTTTCCGAGATGGCGCCGATCGGTTCGTTCATCCGGTGATCTCCTTGGCCGCGGACACCGCTGCGGCCGGCTTGCCCCGGCGTCGGGCGAACAGGCCCATGATGCCGCGCGGCAGGAACAGCGTGACCACGATGAACAGCGCGCCCAGCGCGAACAGCCACACTTCCGGCAGCGCGCCGGTCAGCCAGGTCTTGCCGAGGTTCACCAGCACCGCGCCGAGCACCGCGCCGGCCATGGTGGCGCGCCCGCCGACCGCCACCCAGATGACCGCCTCGATCGAGTTGGCGGGGGCGAATTCGCTCGGGTTGATGATGCCCACCTGCGGCACGTACAACGCCCCGCCGATGCCGGCCATGATCGCCGAGATGGTCCAGGCCACCAGCTTGTAGGTTTCCGGCCGGTAGCCCAGGAAGCGGGTGCGGCTTTCGGTGTCGCGCACCGCGATCAGCACCTTGCCGTAGCGCGAGCGCACCAGGAAGCGGCAGACCAGCAATTGCGCGCAGAGCAGAATCGCGGTGATCCACAGCAGCGCCACGCGCGTGGTATCGGCGTGCAGATCGGCGCCGAGGATGTCCTTGAAGTCGGTCAGGCCGTTATTGCCGCCGAAGCCCATGTCGTTGCGGAAGAACGCCAGCAGCAGAGCGAAGGTCAGCGCCTGGGTGATGATCGACAGATACACGCCCGAGACGCGCGAGCGGAACGCCAGCCAGCCGAACACCAGGGCGAGCAGGCCCGGCACCAGCATCGCCATCAGCACGGCGAAGGGGAAGAAGCCGAAGCCGTGCCAGTACCAGGGCAGGGTCTTCCAGTTCAGGAACACCATGAAATCCGGCAGCAGCGGGTTGGCATAGACCCCGCGCGGGCCGATCTCGCGCATCAGATACATGCCCATCGCGTAGCCGCCCAGCGCGAAGAACGCGGCATGGCCCAACGAGAGGATGCCCGCGAAGCCCCAGACCAGGTCGACCGCCAGCGCCAGCATGGCGTAGGTCAGGTATTTGCCCGCCAGCGAAACGATATAGGTGGGCACGTAGGGGTTGCCGGCGAGGTTTGCCACCCCCAGCAGAGCGGCGATCGCCAGGACCAGCACCAGGGTGATCCAGGTGGGACGGTCGCGGGTCATCGGGAAGACGCCCCGGACGCGGTCGCCACGGCTGATCGGCACGCGCCGGGGGAGAGCGCCCCCCGACCCGCATCCGCCAAGGGAAGGTCTCCAAAGGCATCGCCTTTGGTGGGTCCAGGGCAAAGCCCTGGCCTTGCCTGCGTCCTCATGCTTCCACCGCCCGTCCCTTGAGCGGGAACAAGCCGCGCGGCCGGCGCTGGATGAACAGGATCAGCAGCACCAGCACCACGATCTTGCCCAGCACCGCGCCGGCGACGGGTTCGAGGAACTTGTTGACGATCCCCAGGGTGATCGCCGCCACGGCGGTGCCCCAGAGATTGCCGACGCCGCCGAACACCACCACCATGAAACTGTCGATGATGTAGCCCTGGCCGAGATTGGGGCTGACATTGTCGATCTGGCTGAGCGCGACCCCGGCCATGCCGGCCACGCCCGACCCGAGCCCGAAGGTCAGCGCATCCACCCATGGGGTGCGGATGCCCATGGCGGCGGCCATGCGCCGGTTCTGCGTCACCGCGCGCATCTGCAGCCCGATCGGCGTGTAGCGCAGCACCGCCATCAGCGCGAACAGCACGGCGATCGCGAACAGGATGATGTAGAGCCGGTTATAGGTCAGGTTGAGCCCGCCGAGCGTGGTCGCTCCGCTCATCCAGGCCGGCGTGCCGACCTCGCGATTATTGGCCCCGAAGATCGACCGCACCGCCTGCTGCAGCATCAGCGACAGACCCCAGGTGGCGAGCAGCGTCTCCAGCGGCCGGCCATACAGGAAGCGGATCAGCCCGCGCTCGATCGCCATGCCGATCCCGCCCGAAACCAGGAAGGCGAGCGGAATGGCGATCGGCAGACTCAGCCCGAACAGGCCCGGCGCGTGGGCGCGGATCACCTCCTGCACCATGAAGGTGACATAGGCGCCCAGCATGACCATCTCGCCATGCGCCATGTTGATCACCCCCATCACGCCGAAGGTGATGGCCAGCCCGGTCGCCGCCAGCAGCAGCACCGAGCCCAGGCTGAGCCCGTAATAGGCGCTCTGCAGCAGGGTCCAGAGCTGTTCGATCCGGTTGAGCGAGGCAACCGCGGTGGCGATGGCGGCGGCCACTTTCGGCGGCTGGCCGGAGAGGGATTCGAGCAGGCTGCGCGCCTCGATGTCGCCGCGATCGCGCATCACCGCCACCGCGTCCAGCCGGTCGGCCTCGCTGGCATCGGAGGAGGACAGCAGCGCGGCGGCGCGGGCCTGCTGCATCACCCGCCTGGCCTGGGGATCGCTCTCCTTGGCCAGCGCCCGGTCGAGCGCCGGGATCGCGGCTGGATCGCGCGAGGTGAACACCGCCTCGGCGGCGGTCTTGCGGGTGGCGGCATCGGCGGCGAACAGCCGCAGGCTGCCCAGCGCGGCATCGATGGCGCGGCGCACGGCGTTGTTCACCCGCACCGGCTTGAGCGCGCTCGCCATCACATCGGGCGCGGCCTGGCCGGTCGCGGCATCGGCGAACCCGCCCTCGTCGGTCTTGATGAACAGGGCGTGGTCGGGACGGACGAACAGCCTGCCGGCCTGCAGCGCGCCGATGATCGCGGCGGCGCGGGGATCGCCCGACAGCGCCAGCGCGTCGATGCCGTGGGCGATCTGCTCGAAATTGCCCGAGGACAGGCCGGTGAGCGGGTCGGTCCCGGTCTCGGCCCGCGCCGGGGCGGCGAGGCCCACGCAGCAGGCGAACAACAGAGCGAGCAGGGTTTTCATCCGATTTCCCTCGGCGGGGCAGGAGGG
>DAICZL010000641.1 GCA_027311165.1 bacterium | reverse complement strand
CGATGGTCACGCCTCCCCCGCCTCGCGCAGCAGGCGCAGCGCCTGGCGCTCATCCGCGGGAGCGACCACGAGTCGGCAGGGGATCGCGCCGATACTCCCCTCGATCGCGCTCGCGTGGCGGTCGAGCAGCAGCGACTCGATCCCGCCATCGGCCAGCAGCGCCGCGAGGAAGCTCAGCCGGACCGGATCATTCGACACCGCCACTACCCGCATTTTGCCTCTCCCTTGCGCCGGTCCGGCGCGCCGCCGGCGGTCCGGCCGGCAAACCCTTGGCCCGGCTCGGCTTGACCCTGTTTCCGCCGCGCCGATATGGTGCGGGCCGGTCGGGCGGAAACAGGGCGGAGAGTCTCGTTGGGTGTGGTTGCCAGAGTGTCCGACACCAGCGCCGCACCACAGGAGGACGCGCTCGCCCGGCTGACCTCCATCGTCGCCGAGGATCTGCAGGCCTGCAACCGCGAGATCGTGGCACGGATGGACAGCGAGGTCGCGCTGATCCCGCGCCTCGCCGCGCATCTGGTGGCCGCCGGGGGCAAGCGGCTGCGGCCGCTGCTGACGCTCGCCTCGGCGCGGATGTGCGGCTATGACGCCCCCGCCGAGGGCGGGCGGCATGTGGCGCTGGCGGCCTGCGTGGAATTCATCCACACCGCGACCCTGCTGCATGACGACGTGGTGGACGAGAGCGTGCTGCGCCGGGGCCTGGCCAGCGCCAACGCGGTGTTCGGCAACAAGGCCTCGGTGCTGGTGGGGGATTTCCTGTTCGCCCGCGCCTTCCAGCTGATGGTGGACGATGGCTCGCTGTCGGTGCTGGCGATCCTCTCGCGCGCCGCCGCCACCATCGCCGAGGGCGAGGTGCTGCAGCTCGCCACCCAGAACGACCTGTCCACCACCGAGCAGCGCTATCTGGACGTGATCACCGGCAAGACCGCGGCGCTGTTCGCCGCCGCCTGCCAGGTGGGCGCGGTGGTCGCCGGTCGGCCGGAGCGGGAGGAGCTGGCGCTGGCCGAGTATGGCGGCAATCTCGGCATCGCCTTCCAGCTGGTGGACGATGCGCTGGATTACGCCGCCGACCAGGCAGTGCTGGGCAAGACCGTGGGCGATGATTTCCGCGAGGGCAAGGTGACGCTGCCGGTGCTGGTCGCCTATGAGGCGGGCGACGGGACGGAACGCGCGTTCTGGCGGCGGACCATCGAGGCGAGCGAACAGACCGAGGCCGATCTGGACGAGGCGCTGCGGCTTATCGCCCGCAGCGGGGCGATCGCGGCGACGCTGGAGCGGGCGGGCCGCTACGCCGATGCCGCGAAGGCGGCGCTGGCGCCGTTCCCGGACTCGGCGCTGAAGCGGTGCTTCCTGGATGTCGCGGATTTCACGATCAGCCGCATCCGATAGAGGGCCGGCCGCAATGGAGCCTTCCTGGACGCGAGGCCGGGGGCGCCGCCGCCCGGTTTGAGCACTGCGACCAGGCGCGGGGGGGGGACCCTCGGCCTGTCCGTGGCCCTCGCCGTGCCAGGGACCCTCGGTCTGCCCAGGAACCCCCGATCTGCCCAGGGATCCTCGGTCTGCCCAGGGACCCCCGATCTGCCCAGGGACCCTCGACCTGCCCAGGGACCGGCGGCCCCTGATGGCCCGCAGAGACCCCTTCCGTCCCGGCAGGGGCACGGTCCCATGGGGGCGCTCCGCCTGGGGCGCGACACACCCCCGCAGGAGCGCGGCCCGGGACGGGGTCCGGG
>DAICZL010000639.1 GCA_027311165.1 bacterium | reverse complement strand
ATGTTCGCGTCACAGCCCGATCGCTAAATCTGTCGCCGGAGATCCGCACATGACCGTTGCCACCGCCGTGATCTGGCGCCCCGCCCGCCTCGCGATGCTTGCCGTGACGCTCGCGGTGCCGGCCTGTGCCGCCGGACCGGTCGGTCTGGCCGGCCGGCCGGCCACTCTGGTTGCCGACGCACCGCCGAGTTTCAGCCCGCTGGTCAAGAAGGTGCTGCCGGCGGTGGTCAATATCGCGGTCACCGAGACGGTGAGTTCCAACGAGACGATCGTGGATCTGCCTCCCGAGCTGAAGGGAACGCCATTCGAGCGGCAGTTCCGCGACCGGTTCAAGAACCGGCGCGAGCAGATGCAGGGGGCCGGATCGGGGTTCATCATCGACCCCTCCGGGGTGATCGTCACCAACAACCACGTGGTCGATCACGCCGACAAGATCGTGGTCTCGCTCAGCGACGGCACCGAGCTGCCGGCCAAGGTGCTGGGCATCGACGATCTCACCGACATCGCGGTGATCAAGGTCAGTCCCGGCCATCCGCTGCCCTTCGTGACCTGGGGCGACAGCAGCCAGCTCGAGGTGGGGGACTGGATCATGGCGGCGGGCAACCCGTTCAGCCTGGGCGGGTCGATCACCGCCGGCATCGTCTCGGCGCGCGGGCGCGACATCGGCGCCGGGCCGTTCGACGATTTCCTCCAGCTCGACGCGCCGATCAATCCCGGCAACTCCGGTGGGCCCACCTTCAACATGAGCGGCCAGGTGGTGGGGGTGAACACCGCCATCGTCTCGCCCACCGGCGGATCGGTCGGCATCGGCTTCGCCATCCCGAGCGCGCTCGCCAGCCGCATCGTCGCCGAGCTGCGGGCCAAGGGGCATATGGATCGCGGCTGGCTCGGCGTGTCGGTGCAGGACGGCGAGGCGGCCGAGCACGAGGGCCCCGGCGTGGTGATCGCCGCGGTGGACCGCACCGGCCCGGCGGCGCGGGCCGGGCTGCGCGCCGGCGATGTGGTGCTGGCGGTCAACGGCGAGAAGACCGACAGTTCCCGCAGCCTGATCCGTGCGGTGGCGGCGGTGCCGCCGGGCGGCAGCGTGCGCCTGTCGGTCCGCCGCAACGGCCGGGATCTCGATCTGTCCGTCACCGTCGGCCGCCGGCCCGCCGAGAGCGAGGGGTGAACGCGGCGGGCCGGGCACGGCCGGCCGCGGTCCGGGCATCGGAGCGCGTGCGGGGGCAACGGGATTTCGGCACTGTCTGAAGGCGAGGAAGGAGATCCGCCATGCGCATCCTGGTGGTCGAGGACGATCGCGACGTGGCCGGCTTCGTGGTGAAGGGCCTGCGCGAGGCCGGCCATACGGTGGAGCACGCCGATAACGGCCGCGACGGGCTGTTCATGGCGGCGAGCGAGCCGTTCGATGCGGTGATCCTCGACCGCATGCTGCCCGGCGGCATCGACGGGCTGCGCCTGCTCGAGACGCTGCGGGCGCAGAAGAACGCCGTGCCGGTGCTGTTCCTCTCCGCGCTCGGCGAGGTCGATGACCGGGTGCACGGGCTGAAGGCGGGTGGGGACGATTATCTGGCCAAGCCCTTCGCCTTCGCCGAACTGCTCGCCCGGGTCGAGGCGCTGACCCGGCGCGGCAAGGGCGAGGGGCCGGTGACCGGGCTCGCCGTCGCCGATCTGGAACTCGATCTGCTGTCGCGCACGGTCCGCCGCGCCGGGCAGAAGATCGATGTGCAGCCGCGCGAGTTCCGGCTGCTGGAATATCTGATGCGCCATGCCGGTCAGGTGGTGACCCGGACCATGCTGCTGGAGGCGGTGTGGGATTATCACTTCGATCCGCAGACCAATGTGATCGATGTGCATGTCTCGCGCCTGCGCCAGAAGGTGGACAAGCCGTTTCCGGTGCCGCTGATCCATACCGTGCGCAATGCCGGCTACATGCTGCGTGCCGAGAGCGCGTGAGGCCGGGGCGTCGGGGGTGGGCCCTTGCGGAGGTACGGAACACCATCGGCCGAGGCCCGCGCGCGAGACGGCAATGAGGCGGCAGGCGTGAGCGGCGGCGGCGGGTTCGTCCCGCTCGAGCCGCCAGCAGGGCAGCCCGGCGGACGGGCGCCAGCCGCGGGGGAACGCCGATCTGCGGCGACGTTGCCAAAGGGCGTGCCACATCCGACGCGGCAGGAGACGCAGCCTGGGCAGCAGCGCCTCGGGACCCGTCCGGCCGGGTCGCGTCTGGACGGGCTGGTTCCGGGCGCGCAGGGTCCGGG
>DAICZL010000632.1 GCA_027311165.1 bacterium | reverse complement strand
TTTTCGTACACCGGCCCACGTCCCCAGGGCCGATCCTGCGTCCGTCGCGACGTGGACCGGCATGCGGCTCCTCGGCCCACGCCCCCAGGGAAGTTCCCTGCCTGACGATTGCCACAGCGTCCTGGCGCAGACGGGCTCGTTCCCCGGGCCGGGCTCCGACCGTCGCATGGCCGATGTGCTGGGCCGATGGGCTGGGCCGATGTGCTGGGCCGATGTGCAGGGCCGATGTGCAGGGCCGCACGGAACGCCGATCGGGGCGGCTTCAAACCGCGGCGGCGCTGTCCTATGATCGGCTCATGGAAGCCGCCGCCATCACCCGCCAGCCGGAAACCCCGCCCACGACGCCGCGCCCCGGCGGCATGCTGCATCGCTTCGCCAATCCCGGCCGCTTCCTGCGGCTGTCCGGCGCGGTGCTGCCCTGGCTCGCCGCCGCCGCTCTCGGCCTGACCGCGACCGGGCTGGTCTGGGGCCTGCTCTTCGCCCCGGCCGACTGGCAGCAGGGCGACGCGGTGCGGATCATGTATGTGCATGTGCCGGCCGCCTGGCTGGCCTCGGCGGGCTATGTCGCGCTGGCGGCGTGTTCCGTCGCCTCGCTGGTCTGGCGCCACCCGCTGGCCGATCTGGCGGCGGTGGAGATCGGCCCGGTGGGCGCCTCCTTCACCGCCCTGTGCCTGGCCACCGGCAGCCTGTGGGGGCGGCCGATGTGGGGCGCCTGGTGGGTTTGGGACGCGCGGCTGACCTCGGTGCTGGTGCTGTTCTTCCTCTATCTCGGCCATATCGCCCTGGTGCGCGCTTTCGACGAGCCCGAGCGTGGCTACCGCGCCGGCGCCATCCTGGCGCTGGTCGGCCTGGTCAACCTGCCGGTGATCAAGTTCAGCGTCGATTGGTGGAACACCCTGCACCAGCCGGCGAGCATCAGCTTCACCAGCGCCCCGACGATGTATGTCGGCATGCTCTGGCCGCTCGGCCTGGCGGCGCTGGGCTATACGCTGGGCTTCGCCGCGATCGTGCTGGCGCGCACGCGTGCGGCGGTGATGGAGCGGCGGATCCGCGGCCTGCTGATGGCCCGCGCCGAGCAGACGCCATGACCCATCTGCCGTTCATCGCCGCCTCCTACGCGCTGGGCGTCGGCATTCCGGCCTGGCTGTCGGTGGCGGCGGCCTTGCGCCTGGGGCGGGCCCGCCGGCGCCTGGCCGCGGTCGATCCGCGCCAGGGGGCGCAGAGGGGCCGGCCGCGCGGCGTCGGGCCGGAAGGTGGAATGCCGCACGCACCGGCTGGCGGCGTCCAGCACGAAAGCGGCCCGGCGTGACCCGCAAGCGCCGGCGGCTGTGGATTCTGCTCGCCTGCGGCCTCGGCCTCGGTTCCGCCGCCGGGCTGAGCCTCGCTGCCTTCCGCGACAATCTGGTGTTCTTCCTCGCCCCCTCCGAGATCGCGGCCAAGGCACCCGCACCGGGCCGGACCTTCCGGCTGGGCGGGCTGGTCGAGAAGGGCAGCCTGGTGCAGGACACAGCGGGGGGCGAGCCGGTGGCGCGTTTCCGGGTGACCGATGGCGGGTCCAGCATCGCTGTCTCGTACAAGGGAATCCTGCCCGACCTGTTCCGCGAGGGGCAAGGCATGGTGGCGCTGGGTACGATGCAGCCTGACGGCAGTTTCCGCGCGCAGGAGGTGCTGGCCAAGCACGACGAGACGTACATGCCCAAGGATGTCGCCGACGCGCTGAAAAAGAGCGGCCACTGGAATCCGGCCGAGGGCAAGCCGCCGCCGGCCGCCACCTGGAATACGCTGGCGCCGCGCCAGGGCGGGTAGGGCGCCCCCGGTGGCTGGCCCGTGCGGCCGGCACCGGCAGATCCGGCACGCGCATATCGGGCACGCGCATATCGGGCATTGGGACGGTGTCGTCTGGCACGGATGCATCCCCCCGGGACAGCGGCGAGGCTGGGTCGCCCGGACCGTCATGTCACCGGCACCGTCTCATGTCAGACAGTGCGCTTCCCTCGGCCGGATCCGGCGCGCAACCATTTTCCGGCGCCGCCGGGAAGCCTGGTGCCTGGTCTTGCCGCCCGCCGCCGACAGGGCGTCGGAAGACCATGCGCCAAGCTCTTGTGTGATCATGATATGGGCTGTAACATCCGAGTTTCCCACAAGATATTGTGGTCAAACCCGGGTTCGGAGTGGCTTAGCCGTTGACCGGCGGGAAATCGGAAGTTAGCCATTGATGGTGTCAAACGCAGTCGAGTCGCGATCGCAGATCCGGGTCCGAGGGCGTTCCCTCATGGCCCTGGTGCTGGCCCCGGAACCCCCGGCGGAAAGCTGGCTGGCCGCGCTCGACGCGCAGCTGGCGCAGACCCCCGGGTTCTTCGACGGCAAGCCGGTGATCGTCGATCTGGCGCTGCTGCCGCAGACGCAGCCGGACGTGGCCGGGCTGATCGCCGCGCTGCAGGCGCGCGGGGTGCGGGTGGTGGGCATCGAGGGCGCCCGCCGGGACTGGCCGGGCCTGGAAGCCTGGGGCGGGCCGCTCGAGACCAAGGGCGCGCGGACGGGCCGCCCGGTCGCGCTGCCGCCGCCGGCCCCGCCCAGGCCTGACCCGGTCGTATCCGGAATGCTGATCGACCGGCCGGTGCGTTCCGGCCAGACCGTGTCCTGCCCGAGCGGCGATCTGACCATTCTGGGGGCGGTCGCCTCGGGGGCGGAGATCGTCGCTGCCGGCTCGATCCATGTCTATGGTCCGCTGCGCGGCCGGGCGATCGCCGGCAGCGCCGGCCAGGCTGATGCCCGCATCTTCTGTGCCCGGCTGGAGGCGGAATTGCTGGTGATCAACGGCAGCTACACGACCGCCGAGGACATCGATCCCGCCCTGCGCGGCCGGGCGGCGCAGGCCTGGCTGGACGGGGAGGCGATGCTGATAGCCGCGCTCGATGGCTGAGAGCACCCAGCCGGGGATCGACCAGCCAGGGATCGACCAGCCCCCCGGTGCCGATGCCCGCCCGGCTCGCGCCGCCGGCGGGCCGCACGCCGGAGCAAGGGCTCTGATGCTTCAAGGGAAGGTTCCGAACATGGCCAAGGTCATCGTGGTGACATCGGGCAAGGGCGGTGTCGGCAAGACCACCTCCACCGCCGCGCTGGGTGCCGCTCTGGCACAGCTGGGCCAGAGCGTGGTCGTGGTCGATTTCGACGTGGGGCTGCGCAACCTCGATCTGGTGATGGGGGCGGAGCGGCGGGTCGTGTTCGACCTGATCAACGTGGTCCAGGGCGACGCCAAGCTCGCCCAGGCGCTGATCCGCGATAAGCGGCTGGAGAACCTCTCGCTGCTGCCGGCCTCGCAGACCCGCGACAAGGACGCGCTGACCGCCGAGGGCGTGGCCAGGGTGGTGGCCGAGCTGCGCGAGAAATTCGACTGGGTGCTGTGCGACAGCCCCGCCGGCATCGAGACCGGCGCGACGCTCGCGATGCGCCATGCCGACGCGGCGGTGGTGGTGACCAATCCCGAAGTCTCCTCGGTGCGCGATTCCGACCGGATCATCGGCCTGCTGGACGCCAAGACCCTGCGGGCGGAGAAGGGCGAGCGGATGGAGAAGCATCTGCTGCTGACCCGCTACGATGCCGCCCGCCCGGCGCGCGGGGAGATGCTGAAGACCGAGGACGTGCTGGAGATCCTGTCGATTCCGCTGCTCGGCATCATCCCCGAGAGCGAGGAGGTGCTGCGCTCCTCCAATGTCGGCACCCCGGTCACGCTCGGCAGCCCGGCCAGCGCGGCGGCGCGGGCCTACATGGATGCGGCCAAGCGCCTGGCCGGAGAGACCGTGGCGATGACGGTATGGGCCGACCGCAAGGGGCTGATCGGCAAGTGGTTCGGAAGGAAGGTGGCATGAGCCTGCTCGACCTCTTCCGCCGGCGGAACTCCGCGCCGGTGGCGCGGGAACGCCTGCAGGTGCTGCTGGCGCATGAACGCGCGGCGGGCGGCGGATCGGACCTGGTCGCGGTACTTTATGAGGAGATCCTGGCCGTGATCGCCCGGCATATGTCGGTCGATCGGGAGAAGGTGCAGGTGAAGCTCGATCGCGGCAGCTCGGTCTCGACGCTGGAGATCGATATCGAGGTGCCGGAACTGGTGGTGAAGCGGGTCGCTTAGAGCAACATCCGATCAGATGGAATCATCTGATCGGATAGGGTTGCTCGGTAAGACAAAGAGCAAGAGCGGTGGCCGATCGTCCATCAGATCGGAAACCGCTCTAAGACCGGACGGGGGCGCTGCCGCGATCCCCGCCGATCCCCGGCCTGCCAAGCCCCGATCTGTCAGGGAGCGGTAGTCCCCTTTCTGCGGTCTTGGGGCGTGGTTCCCGGGGGGCAAGCTTCGCCTTCAGCCTTCGATCCGCCGGGATCCGGCGCGCGCCCAGGGCCGATCGGGGCCCGCCATCCCATTGGGGGGGGGATCGCTCGCCTCGAAAAGGGTCATGACCCGGTAAGGACGCAGAGCGGGCGCTGCGCCATGGCCCTGCGGGAGGCCACGCCTCCCGGTCTTGTCCCATTGATGTCCCTGCGCAGGGCGGTCCCGGGCTTCAGCGGGCTCTGCCTGCAGAGCCCGGCTTCTGCGTTCGATGGGCCGATTTCAGCGCTGCCTGGCATCACTTCGCCAGGCTGGGATCGATCCAGCCGACATGCCCGTCGCTGCGGCGATAGACCACGTTCAGCCCGCCGGTCGCGCTGTTGCGGAACATCAGCACCGGCTGGTCGGCCAGGTCCATCCGCATCACCGCCTCGCTCACCGACAGCAGGCTGATCTCGGCCGGCGCCTCGGCCACCACGGCGGCATGGATGGCGAGCGCGGTTCCGTCGCCCGTGGCCTCGGCCGCCTCGTCCTCCTCGCGCAGGATGTACTGCCGCCCGGCCTCGGGCCGGGCGCGATGGGCGAGGTCGCGGGCGTGCTCGTTTACCCGGCGGCGGTAGCGGCGCAGGCGCTTGGCGATGTGCTCGGCGGCATCGTCGAAGGCGCCATGCGCGTCCGCCGCCTCGCCCTCGCCGCGCAGGGTCAGGCCGCGCCCGGCATGCATGTTGATGTCGCAGGTGAAGAAGCTGCGCGCCCGGCTGAAGGTGACATGGGCTTCCAGGGCGTGGTCGAAATATTTGGCCGAGATCGTTTCCAGCTGGTCGGAGACACGGACGCGCAGGGCGTCCGACAGTTCCACCTGCTTGCCCGATACGGTGATCTGCATGACCTGTGTTCCTCCTGAGATGTCATCCGAAACTTCCCGCAAGGGTTTCAGGCGGGCACGGATTTTTCGCGCTTGCGTTGCACAGAGCTGGGTATCCGCAACGCCTCGCGGTATTTGGCCACGGTCCGCCTGGCGATGTCCACGCCTTCCCGGCGCAGCATCGCCACGATCGCGTCGTCCGACAGGATCTCGGCCGGGGTTTCGGCGCCGATCAGGGCGCGGATACGGTGACGCACCGCCTCGGCGCTGTGGCTCTCGCCGCCGCCGGTCGCACCGATCGCGGTGGTGAAGAAGTATTTCAGCTCGAAAATGCCGCGCGGGGTCGCGATATACTTGTTTGAGGTCACCCGGCTCACGGTGCTTTCGTGCATCTCCACCGTATCGGCGATGTCGCGCAGGGTCAGCGGGCGCATATGGGCGACGCCGTGGCGGACGAAGCCGTCCTGCTGGCGGACGATCTCGGCCGCCACCTTCAGTATCGTCTGGGCGCGCTGCTGGAGGGATTTCACCAGCCAGTTTGCGGTCTGCAGCCGTTCGGAGATGAACGCCCGGTCCTCGCGTCCCGCGCGCGGGGCGATGCGGGCATAGAAGACCTGGTTGACCAGCACCCGGGGCATCGTCTCGGGGTTCAGCTCCAGCAGCCAGCCGCCATCGGTCGCGCGGCGCATCAGCACGTCGGGCACCACCGGGCGCAACGGCTCGGTCTCGAACCCGGCGGCGGGCTTGGGGTCCAGCCGGCGCAATTCGGCGATCATCTCCGCCATGTCCTCGGCATCGACCCCGCACAGCGCCATCAGCCGCCGCGTCTCCCGCCGCGCCAGCAGCTCCAGATTGTCGAGCAGCGTCGCCATCGCCGGGTCCAGCCGGTTCTTCTCCGCCAGCTGCGCGGCCAGGCACTCGCGCAGGTCGCGGGCAAACAGGCCGGGGGGATCGAAGCGCAGCATCCGCGCACGCACCGCCTCCACCCGCTCCATCGCGATGCCGAGCGCGGCGGCCACCGCCTCGGGGCTCGCCGACAGCCGGCCGGCCGGATCGAGCAGCGCAATCAGATGCGCCCCGATCAGCCGGTCGGCCGGGTCCGTGAAGGACAGGCGCAGCTGCTCGCTCAGATGCTCGCGCAGCGAGCGTGGGTTCTCGGCAAGTTCCTCGATGCCGCGCTCGTCGGTCTCGAAACTATGCGATCCGCCGGCTCCGCCGGTCCGCATTCCGTCGGCCGGGCCGCCGCCATCGTAGCGTTCGGTGTAGTCGGCATCGAGCGGGGCGGCGGATTCCTCGGGCAGCCGGCCGGCATCGGCCATCTCGGCCGCATCCGGCGCGGTATCGCGCTCGGCCCGGCTGGGCAGCTGGTCGACCGCCGGCAGCTCGGTGCCTGCAAGCTCCGGCCGCTCGTCGCGCTCGAGCAGGGGATTGCGCTCGATCTCCTCGTCGACGAAGGCGGCGACTTCCAGGTTGGAGAACTGCAGCAGCTTGATCGCCTGCCGCAATTGCGGCGTCATCACCAGCGATTGGGACTGGCGGAGATCGAGTCGCGGGCCGATCGCCATGACCGGGCCGGCTAGAGGCTGAATCTTTCCCCGAGGTAGACGCGCCGCACGTCCTCGTGCGCCACCACCTCGTGGGGCCGCCCCTCCATCAGCACCTTGCCGTCGTGCATGATATAGGCCCGATCGATGATCTCCAGCGTCTCGCGCACATTGTGGTCGGTGATCAGCACGCCGATGCCGCGGTCCTTCAGGTGGGAGACCAGGTCGCGGATCTCGCCCACCGCGATCGGATCGATGCCGGCCAGTGGCTCGTCGAGCAGGATGTAGCTGGGCTGGGTCGCGAGCGCGAGGGCGATCTCGCAGCGCCGCCGCTCCCCGCCCGACAGCGCCAGCGCCGGGGTGCGGCGGAGATGGCCGATGCCGAATTCGGCGAGCAGCTCGTCGAGCATCTGGTCGCGCCGGTCGGGGTCGGGCTCGACCACCTCCAGCGCGGCCATCACGTTCTGCTCGACGTTGAGGCCGCGGAACACGCTCGCCTCCTGCGGCAGATAGCCGATGCCGAGACGGGCGCGGCGATACATCGGCATCAGCGTGATGTCGTTGCCGTCCAGGCTGATCGTGCCGGTATCTGGGCGGACCAGGCCGACGATCATGTAGAAGGTGGTGGTCTTGCCGGCGCCGTTGGGCCCGAGCAGCCCGACCGCCTCGCCACGGCGCACCGAGATCGAGACGTTCCGCACCACCGGACGCTTCTTGTAGACCTTGCCCACGCCGGTTGCGACGAGTCCGGCCCCGCCGGGCAGGACCCGAAGGTCGCCATAGGGGCGGCTCTCCGGCACGGGATCGGGGCGCGGGGGCAGGGGGGCCGGTCCGTTCATGGCGACGCCACCGTGCCGCTGGCAGTCGGGGCCTGGCCGGTTGCGGTGGAGGCTGCACTTCCACCAGCGCCAGGGGTGGCGATGGCGGCGCTGCCGGCGGCCGGGGTCTTGCCCTGGGCCTTCATCGCGCCCGATGCCGTCCCGCCCGCCGGAGCGCTGCCGCCCGGCGCGGCGCCGGTCGGAGTGCCCGGCAGGGCGGCGCGGCTGGACTGATCGTTCGGCACCACCAGACCTTCGACCCGCTTGCCAGGCAGCGAGACCAGTGTGGAGATGCCGGTCTTCATGTTCACATCGGCTTCGTTGCCATTGAGCTGATTCTCGCCGCGGGTGATGCGGACATGGCCGATCACGCGGGCGATGCCGGTATCGGGCACATAGACGGCCCGCTCGCCGCGCACCGTATCGGTCGCGGTGCGCACCTCGACATTGCCGAAGGCTTCGACCTTCTGCAGCTTGCCCGACGCGCCGAGCGGATCGTCGGCGGCTTTCGTGGCCTGGGTC
>DAICZL010000629.1 GCA_027311165.1 bacterium | reverse complement strand
GGCTCTCGGGCGGCGGCGGGGCCAGCCTGCCGCGCGCCGATCCGCTGGCGGCCGCGCCGCTGCTGGTCGCCGCCGGGCTGGAGCTGAAGGCCTCGGCCCGCATCCGCCTCGCCGCCCGGCTCGATCCCGATGGGCTGCCGGCGGCGCTGGCGGCGCGGATCACGGAGTCGGTGGAGACGGCATTCGATCCGGCGACCGGCGCGGTGCTGGCGCGCCGCCGCCGGCCGCTGGGCGCGATGATATTGAGCGATCGCACCAGCCAGGCCGATCCGGCCGAGGCCGCCGTCGCGCTGGCCGAGGCTGCCGCCGCGCGTGGCCTGCCCTGGTCGGAACCGGCGCGGCAGCTGCAGGCGAGGGTGGGGCTGATGCGGCGGCTGGAACCCGATGCCGGCTGGCCCGATCTGTCCGACCCGGCGCTGGCCGGGCATGCCGGCGCGTGGCTGGCCCCGCATCTGCACGGGATCGGCCGGCTGGCCGACCTGGCCCGGCTGGATCTCGCGGCGATCCTGCGGGGAATGCTGCCCTGGGACCTCGCGGCGCGACTCGACCGCGAGCTGCCGCCAGCGCTGGCCCTGCCGGGCGGACGGGCGATGATCGACTATACCCAGGAGGTGCCGCTCGCCTCGGCACGGGCGCAGGCATTCTACGGGCTGGCGCGAACGCCGCTGCTGGCCGGCGGGCGCGTGCCCCTGCGGCTTGCGCTGCTCTCCCCGGCCGGACGGCCGGCGGCGATCACCGCCGATCTCGCCGGGTTCTGGGACGGCGCCTGGGCCGAGGTGCGGCGGGAATTGCGCGGGCGATATCCGAAACATGCCTGGCCCGAACGCGGTGGCGCGCCCTAGGCCGGTGCCCGATCTGATAGACGATCCGGCACCGCTCTTAACTCTCTGTTTTGCCGAACATCATCCGATCAGATGATTCCCTCTGATCGGATGTGGCTCCAGCGGGGCGGGTTTCCGCCCGGGGCGGATGAGCCTGTTGCGGGGCGGCCAGGGCTTTCCCCTGGCGGGCCCGCAGGGCGATGGGGCGGAGCCCGGTCCTGCCTTTCCAATCGGCCGGTGCCGCAGCGGCCAGGGGGTAACCGCACGTTAACCTTTGCCGATCAGTTTGGCGGTGGTGTCGTGGGCGGGGGTGCGCCGTGTCTGTTGCGATCGTGACCGGATCCTGCGGGCTGGTCGGGGCGGAGATGGTGAAGCTGCTTGCCGGGAAAGGTCTCGAGGTGATCGGGATCGACAACGACATGCGGCAGGTGTTCTTCGGGCCGGATGCCAGCACCGCCTGGCAGGCGGCGGCGCTGGGCCGGCGCCACGCCGGCTATATCCATGTCGACCGCGACATCCGGGATGGCGAGGCGATGGATGCGCTGTTCGCCACCTATGGGCGGTCGATCACCGCGGTGGTGCATTGCGCCGCCCAGCCCTCTCATGACTGGGCGGTGCGCGATCCGCTGATGGATTTCTCGGTCAATGCCACCGGCACGCTGGTGTTGCTGGAGGCGCTGCGCCGGCATGCGCCCGATGCGGTCTTTCTGTTCACCAGCACCAACAAGGTCTATGGCGACCGGCCCAATCTCCTGCCGCTGGTGGAGCAGGCCAGCCGGTTCGAGCTTGCCGAAGACCACCCCTGGGCCGCGCACGGCATTCCCGAATCCATGCCGATCGATGCCTGCCTGCACAGCGTCTTCGGCGCTTCCAAGCTGGCGGCGGATGTCATGGTGCAGGAATATGGCCGGTATTTCGGGCTGCGTACGGGGTGCTTCCGTGGCGGCTGCCTGACCGGGCCGGGCCATAGCGGGGCGCAGCTGCACGGCTTCCTGGCCTATCTGGTCCGCTGCGCGGTGGAAGGGCGGCGGTATTCGGTGTTCGGCCATCAGGGCAAGCAGGTGCGCGATAACATCCACGCCGCCGATCTGGTCCGCGCCTTCTGGTGCTTCATCGAGGATCCGGCGCCTGGGGAAGTGTTCAATATCGGTGGCGGCCGCCATGCCAATTGCTCGGTGATCGAGGCGATCGCCATGGCCGAGGCGCGAACCGGACGGAAGCTCGACTGGGTCCATGTCGATCAGCCGCGGATCGGCGATCACCAGTGGTGGATCAGCGATGTGCGGAAATTCCGTGCCCGCTATCCGGACTGGTCTTACCGCTATGATATCGGGGCGATCATCACCGACATCCATGACGGGCTGCGTGAGCGTCTGGCCGGCCAGGCCGCCTGAGAGACGCGATCACAAACCCGCTTCGGCCGGTGCACGCGTCGCGGCGAACGCACGGCGTGGTCTATGTCCGCCACAGCCGGGTATCCCCGGCGACCGGGAACACGTAATCGATATCTGCCAGCCGCTCGCGATACAGCGCCCGATAGGCGCCATCGTCCAGCGTCTCGATCGCTTCCAGATCCAGGGTGACGCCGATCTCGTGATAGAGGTCGAGGTTGCGGAGATCGGGGACGGGGATGTCCCCCCGTAACCCGGCCTCGTGCATCTGCCGATAGGCGGCTTCCAGATGGCGGACCAGCGCGGGCGTGTCGAACAGCAGGCATGCCTCCCGCCCCGCGACCAGGCGGTTCTTCAGTGCCGCCAGAAGCGGCCTGTTCGCGGCGAGTTCGATGGCCATGCGGACATAGTGTTCGGGGCTGGTGCAGACCAGTTCGGGCAGGCCAGCCGCCCGGACCAGGCTGGCGCCGACGCGGGAGGCGAAGCTGCGCCCCGGCAGGGTCAGTACCGGCACGCCCATCCACAGCGCATCGGATGCGGTGGTATGTGCACCATAGGGAAACGTGTCGAGGAACAGATCGGCCAGACGGAACCGTGCCAGATGTTCGGGATTGGCCCGCTTGCCGGCGAAGACCAGGCGATGCCCCCCAACCCCCTGCCGTTCGGCCACCTCGCGCAGCCTGGCCTGGGTCTCGGTATTGTCAGACAGAAGCCAGAGCACGCTGGCCGGTACCTCCCGCAGGATGCGCAGCCAGCGGAGAAAGACGCGTTCAGTGAGCTTCTGCAGCCCGTTCAGGCAGCACAGGACCACAGCGTCTTCCGCCAGCCCGGCCTCGGCACGGGTGATGCCCTCGGGTGCGACGACCCGCTTGCGATCATTGGCCTGATAGCAGGGCAGCCGGATGACGCGTTCGGAGAAGAAATGTTCGTGGCCGGGCGGGATCACGTGCTCGTCGGCGATGATGTAGTGGTGATAGGAGCTGCCCATCGTGTTCGGGAAGCCGAACCAGTTTACTGCGATCGGGGCCGGCCGCAGCGCGAAGACCCGGGTGCGGGCATCCTTGGTATAGCCGTTCAGGTCGACCAGGATGTCGATGCCATCGCCGCGGATCCGACAAGCGGCCTGCGCGTCGTCGAGTCCGTTCAGATCGATCCAGTGATCGGCGGCGTTGCGGATGCGCAGCTGAGTCTGGTCTATCGTATCTATTCCACAATAATAGGCGAAGATCTCGAAGCGGTCGTGATCGTGGGTTTCGATGATATCGGTCATCGCGAAGCCCACAGCGTGATGGCGCAGATCGGAGGAGACATAGCCGATTCGCAGTTTCCCGTCGCTGCGCAAACCGGGTCGGGGCTGGTCGAGGACGGCGCGCGGATGGGGCGGGACCCCGATCGAGCGGCGGTTATAGACGTAGGCATTGGCGAGCTGGAAGATCGGGTCGTCGGTATGGCAGGACGCTGACAACGGCGAGATCGCGGTGAGCAGACGCTGGCGCGGAATGCGGCCGAGATCGGCGATGGGCGGCCATCTGCACTGGCCCTGGCGTAGTGAGACCAGGTGCTGCACGACTTCAGGCTGGTCCTGGTGGATCGCCAGGCACTCGGTCAGCGCGGCGTCGGCGCTGGCGGGCACGTGGCCCGCTTCCAGGACCCTGCCGACCTGCTTGAGAGCCGCGATCTTGAAGGTGACGGCGTCTGGCGTGACGCTGGGCAGCGCGTTGACCAATGCCATCCACGCGGCCACAGCGGCTTCCGGTCGGCCCAGCGCTTCAAGCTGGTTGCCGAGATTGATATGGGGCTGGAAAAAATCCGGCTTCATCAGGATCGCGTGGCGCAGCGCATTGACCGCTCCGGTGCGGTCCTGCGCGTCGGCGAGCGCGACTGCGTAGTTGAAATAGATCGCGTGCAGCGTTGGATGATCGCCGTGATGTGCGATCCATGTCTTGTACAGGCCGCAGATCTGGTCCGGCTGATTTGCCGCGCGCAGGGCTTCGGCCGCTTCGATCAACATGCCGACCGTCATGTCGGCGGAAGCGGCCTGAACCATCAGGCTGCGGGTCAGTTCGTGTTTAATTGGCACCTCCGGCCTTTCTGGACGTCGGGTAGGGGCGGCGTTGTGCGGCCGTCGTTCCGGTCAATCACACAATTATCTGGCGTTGCGGCTTCAAGCTGTACTAGCCGATCAGTGTCAGCAGGGCATTGACCTGGGATGTGCTCATCGCTGCCACCTGGACCGAGGTGAAGGCGTGTCCCTGGGTCGTGGTGAAGGCGGAGATGTCCGAGGTCGAGAGGCCTGTGATCTGAGTGGTGTGAAGCGCGATGATACCGGTGGTGCTCAGCCCTGCCGCCTGGGTGGTCGTGAGGGCGGCGATATCGCTCGATGTCAGGCCTGGGATCTGCGTGCTGGAGAGCGCACCGAGATCGGTGGAGGACAGCCCGCCGCTGAGCTGGGTGGTGGAGAGCGCGCCGATCTGGGTCGCGGTGAGGCCGGCGAGCTGGGTGGTGGTGAGGCTGCCGAGTCCGGTGGTGGTGAGGCCGGCGAGCTGGGTGGTGGCGAGGCTGCCGAGTTCCGTGGTGGTGAGGCCGGCGAGCTCGGTGGTGGAGAGCGCGCCGAGCTGGGTGCTGGAGAGCCCGTGCAGCTGGGTGGTGGAGAGCGCGCCGAGATCGGTGGAGGTGAGGCCGGCGCTGAGCTGGGTGGTGGTGAGCGCGCCGAGCTGGGTCGCGGTGAGGCCGTGCAGCTGGGTGGTGGAGAGCGCGCCGAGATCGGTGGTGGACAGCCCGGCGCTGACCTGGGTGGTGGAGAGTGCGCCGAGCTCCGTCGCGGTGAGGCCGCCGAGCTGGGTGGTGGAGAGCGCACCGAGGCTGGTGGTGCTGAGCGCATCGAGCTGCGCCGAGCTGAGCACGCCGAGGTCGGTCGAGGACAGACCGGAACCGATCTGCGTCGTATTGAGAGCGCCGATCGCACTCGTGCTGAATCCGATGACCTGCGTCGTCGCGAGCGAGGCGAGATCGGTTGTCGTTATATAGGGGGCCTGG
>DAICZL010000626.1 GCA_027311165.1 bacterium | reverse complement strand
GCGTAGGACTGGCCGGCCAGGATATCGATGTCGAAGCTGCGTATCAGCTCCACCAGCGCCTCGCGCGCGGCCGGCTCGCCGGCGATCACCAGGGCGTTGCGGCCGGGATCCGCGATCAGCCGGGGGCCGGTAGTGGGGGCGAACGGGGCCAGCACCTTGGCCAGGTCCTCGGCCGAGGCATAGCGCAGCGGCACCACCACGCTGCCGGCGCTGGCCGCATCCTCGGCCGGGTTGGCGGCCCCGGAAGCGGCGGCGGCGGGCACCACGCGGAAGATGGATCCCGATTGCAGCAGCGCCGCCCCGGACTGGCTCAGCAGCGTCTGCAGGGCCGGCAGCAACTGGGCGCGCGTGAGCGGACGGGCGGAATGGAAGGTCGCGGTGCCATGCACGCCGGGGTCGATCGAGAAATTGACCTTCAGCATCGTGCCCAGCACCTGGGCCACCACCTCGCGGATATCGGTATCGGCGAAATCCAGCGAGAACTCGCCGCCGGTCTCGGTCGTGCCGCCGCGGGCGGCGGGGGGGCCGCTCGGGGAGGTGCCGAAATCCACCTGCGCCGGCGGCAGTGCCTCGGTCGAACCCACGCCGCCGCTCTTGCGCGGTGTTGCGACACCGGCGGCGGCGTGCACCCCCGGCAGCGGTTCCAGCTGCGGCGGCGGCAGCGTGCCGCAGCCCGAAAGCGCCGCCAGCGCAAGGCCGGCGGCCCGCATTCTCCGGACTATGCGCATCACCGGGAGTCGGCCGCCGGCCGCACCATAGCCCCGTTCGCCGGCATCATCGCGGCGGCCGAAAAGATCGGCGGCGCGGGGGACAGTTCGGCCGCCCTGCGCGGCAGCGGGCCCGGCTGAGGCGGTGGGCCCGGCTGAGGCGATGGGCCCGGCGGTCCGGGGGGCGTGAAGCCCGGGGGCAGACCGGTGGGCACAGCCGGGGTCGGCTTCGGTGGATTGGGGTCGAAGGTCGGGTGCAGCGTGCGGGCGCCTTCGGGTCCTTCCAGCGTCACTTCGCCCGGCGCGATGCTGCGGATGGTGAAGCCGGCGAGAGTGCCGCCCTCCTTGATCACCCGCGGCTTGCCGCCGTCGGTCGCAGCGAAGATCGCGCTGCGCCCGGCGGGACCGACCAGGGTTCCCGCCAGCCGGGGCAGCCCGTCGGGGCCGGCCGGCGTGGCGGTTTCCTCCTCCTCGGACACCGGCTTGCGGTCATGGCTGAACAGCGGCCGGCTGAGCATCGTCTCCACCCAGTCATCGATGTGATCTTCGGCGCTCGGCGCGGCGGTGGCCGCGACCGGAATGGCGGCATGTGGCGAGGGTGGCGGCAGCGGCTCCGCCGGGTCTGAGGTGAGTTCAAGGGCGATGGTCCCCGCCAGCAGGACCCCCAGCAGCCCGAGCGGCAGCAGCGCGGTGGGTCTCATCGGCTGATCGCCGTGGCCGGCGCCTCGGCGGTGCCGGCGACCTGTCCGGCGGCGCGGGCGGCATCGCTCGCCGTGCCGGCCCGCAGTGCCAGAATGGTGAAGGTCGCATCCAGGGTCAGCGCCCGCGACCGGGCCGCGAGGGGCGGGGCGTGCAGCTGCAGGTCGTCGATGAACATCCGCGGGCTGGCCTGGGCGAGTGACTGGAACAGCCGCACCAGCACCGGCCAGCTGGCATCGACCGAGACGCGCAGGCCGATCCGGCGATGTTGTCCCACCTGTTCGGCCGGCAGGGTCTCGGCGCTCGCCAGCCTGGCCCTGGCATTGGCCGCCATCGTTTCCACCAGGCCCTGCAGCGCGGCGCCGGCCAGCGCATCGCTCGCCCCGTCCAGCAGAGTGTTGACCGGCGGGCCTGCGGCCTGGCGGGATTTGGCCGCGGCCATCAGTTCGGGCAGCTGCGCCGCCAGATCCGCCATGTGCCGGGCGAGCACCCGGCGGCTTTCAAGCGCCTGGGCACGCTCGGCGTACCAGCCGAGCATCGGCTCGACCACCCCTGCCCAGGCCGAGGCCGCCAGTACCAGCGCGAGACCGACGGCGAGCAGCCGTCCGCGCGGCCCGGTGGGCAATGCGAGCGTCACGTCGCCCCTCCCGGCCGCATCCGGCACATCGCGCCGGGCGGACCCATCGGGGCCGGAGTCCGGGCGAACCACGCCACCCTGGCGGGCGGTCTGCGGGCTGCGATCGCGCTCATCGCCGGGCGCTCATGGTCCGAGCTCGGCGCGGATCGAGAACACGTCGATATCCTTAGTGTTGCGCGTCACCGGTGCGCCGAAGGCGGCGTTGCGGATCACCGGATCGGCGGAGAGCGCCCCGATCAGCTTGGCTGCAGCTGGCGACTGGCCTTCCATGGTGATCTTGCGCTGATGCAGCGCGAGTGCGGTCAGGAAGGTGTCGTCGGGCAGGATGTCGGTCAGTGCCGCGATCGCCTGCAGCGCATTGCCGTTGCGGGCCGCCTCGGCGGCGATCACGTCCGATCCATTGGTCTCGTTGGCGATCCGCTTGCGCAGCGCCTCGGCTTCGGCCACGCGCGGGCGAAGCGAGTCGATCCGCGCTTCGACCTCGGCCGAGGCGGCGGACTGGCGCAGGAAGGGCAGCGCCACGGCGGTCAGAAACAGAATCAGACAGCACAGCGCCGCGCCGGCGACGAGCGCCCGCCGCACGCGCGCCCGCCGCGGATCGGGGTGTCCGGCGGAAATCCGCCGCAGGGTGCCATCGCCGATCGGGGCCTCCAGCAGGCCCGGCACCACACCCGCCTGCGCCAGCGCGTCCAGCAGCGGCGCGAGGCGCAGCCGCGGCACCAGTGAGACCAGCACATGCAGCCGGCCATTGGCGCGGTCGCGGCGCTCGATTGCCGCGGTCCACAGCACTTCCTCGGCGGCGAAGGGGGTGAAACGGTCCATCTCGTACTGGACCACCCGTTCGATTTCGCGTTCCGCGGCGAGCGGCAGCACGACCCGGCGTTCCAGCAGCATCCAGCCCGGCAGGTGCAGCACCACGGTCCCGCCCTTGGCATGACCGCCGATCGCCTGCCGGGCGGCACGGCGGCCGGGCTCGTCCAGTACGAACCGGCCGAGCTGCGTCTCGCGCCGGCGCCGGCGCAGCAGGAAGGTCACGCCATGCGCGTTCAACGTAGCGGCCATCGGCGTGGCGGACGCCGAGACGGCCTCGGTTTCCGGGACCACCACCAGCGCGTCGGCGGCGTCGGTTTCACGCCGGCGGAGCCGCTCGGGCACCAGGGCCATCAGCTCGGCCAGCCACCAGGTGATGAATTCATTCAGCATGCGACTTCGGACCCATTGCTGCGTGCCGAGCCAGCGCCCACGTCGCCCCGTTCGGGGGCGCACCCCGTGTCGGCAGCCTCCATTCTAGCCCTTGCGGGCCAGGGGTTGAAAGTAACGCACACCACATCCTGCGCTGCTAAGACGCGAACCCCGGGCCGCGGTCAAGTCATGCTTTCTTGTCAGTCCCCCGGTATTCGGAAATGTGTTCGCGGCATGATCGGTGCCGGCCTGGGCCGACCCGGTGGGGAGAGGCAGGGCCGGGGGCTGTGCACTTCGGATCCCGCCGGGGCGCCGGAACCCCTCACCTGGAGGTGCGTCCCAGGCCTGCCGGATCCGGATGGGCCGCACGCCAGAGCCCTCGATCCCGCGCCTATCTTCCCCGCAGCCGGAAGGGCAGTCCCCAGCGCAGCGCGATCCAGAGTTTTCGCCAGCGCGGCAGGCGCACCCGCTGGTCCAGGCGCCGCCAGCCGCGCCGTTGCAGCTGCTTCAGCAGCGGCTGGTAGCTCGCGGCCATCATCCGTGCTGGGCGCATCGCCCGCTGGTCGCAGGCGGCCATCGCCCGTTTCGCCGCGATGAAATGCGCCTCTGCCCGCTGCGCCAGGCGCGTGCACACGGCAGCCAGCCCGGGCGCTGCCAGGGCGGTGCGGGGATCGTTCGGCACGCCCGCCTCGTCCAGCCATTCGCGCGGCAGATAAAGCCGCCCGCGGCGTGAATCCTCATCGAGATCACGCAGGATATTGGTCAGCTGCAGCGCCCGTCCGAGCTCAAAGGCGACGCGGTCGGCGGCTTCCGAGGCATCGCCGAAGGCCCGCACCGAAAGCCGGCCGACGGCGGCGGCGGCGCGGTCGCAATAGACATCGAGCGTGGCGAGATCGGGGGCGACGATCGGCGCTTCGGCATCCATCTGCATGCCCGCGATGACCGCCAGGAAATCCTCCTGGCGCAACGCGAAGCGGGGCACCGCGGCGGCCAGCACGCGCGTCACCGGCCCGTCGGTGTGGCCCCGGTACAGCGCCAGGATCCGGTAGCGCCAGGCGGTCAGGCGCGGCAGTTTGTGCTCGAAGGCCTCGTCCTCGTCGGCGATGTCATCGACCAGCCGGCAGAAGGCATAGATCGCATACATTGCATGGCGCCGGTCGGGCGGCAGCACGCGCATGCCCAGATGAAAGCTGGTGCCGGCGGCGCGCACGATCTCCTCCACCGCGTCGAGATCGGCCTGCGCCACGCCCATTGCTCCTTTGGGGGGCTCCTTGGGGGTCTCCCCGGATGCGGCCACGGGCGCTGCCACCGGCACCGTCATGGCAGGTACCGCAGCGCGCCGGCCAGGCTGAGCGCGAAATCGGCGCGGCGCAGCTTCACCCTGCCGGCCAGCGGATCACCCCGGCGCAGGCGCCGCGCGAGCCGGCGCGACAACCCCAGGATGACCGCGGTTTCCAGCCGCAGCCGCCGGTCGGCCACGCGCCGCGGCAGACTGGCGGCCTGAATCTGCAGCGTCGCCACCCGATCGAGCAGGGCGGTGAAGACCCGGCGCAGCCCCGGCGTTTCGGCCCCGCCGCGCAGATCCGCGATCGTGGCGCCGGCGTCCTCCATCAGATCCAGCGGCAGGTAGCAGCGATCGAGGGCGGCGAGGTCGCGCGCGCAATCCTGCAGGTGGTTGAGCACCTGCAGCGCCGCGCAGAGCGCATCCGAGGGTGCGTGGGTCGCCTGATCCTCGCCATGCAGGTCGAGCACGTGGCGCCCGACCGGCATGGCGGACACCCGGCAATAGTCCAGCAGATCGTCCCAGCCGGCATAGCGGGTCTGCGTCGCGTCCTGGCGGAAGGCGCGCAGCAGATCGGTCGCATGGCGCGGGTCGACCCCGGTTTCGGCGAGGCTCGCGCGGAGCGTTCTGGCGCTGGGCGCGCCGTGCTCGGCCCGGCCGAGCAGCACGGCCTCCATCACGCCGAGCCGGGCAAGTTTGTCCTGCGGCGAGAGGACAGGGCTGTCGGCGATGTCATCTGCATTGCGGGCGAAGGCGTAGAAAGCGTGGATGTGCGGTCGCAGCGCCGGGCGGATCAGTGCCGAGCCGACGGGGAAGTTCTCGTCCGCCCGGTCCTTGCCGGACCAGATTTCGACCGAGGCAGCGCTCATCGGCCCATTTCCGGATCGCTCATCTCCGGGCCCGCGCCCGTGCTCGATGTGGCGTATGCGCGGCCTTTCCAGGCAACACCCCGGCCACGCCAGTGGTTCCAGGCCGAACCCAGCGTCGCCGCCATGTAGAAGGCGGCGATCGCCGGCAACGCCGCGGCCCAGGCCGGGTGGCGGCCGAAGCGGCGCAGCGTGGGCAGGAAGGAGGCCGCCATCGCCACCCAGGCGGCGAGACCCGCGAGGCAGGCGCGTGCCGATCCGCCCGGCACCGATCCCGAAGGCGCGAGCCCATCGAGCGCAGCCGCCGGCGGCACCAGAAACACCAGTGCCATCCCGAGCAGGCTGAGCACCAGCAGCACCGGCGAGCAGCGCAGCTGCACATAGGCGCTGCGCGCCACCATCCGCCAGATGTCCGCCACGTGCGGATAGGGCCGGATGCTGCGCGCCAGCCCCGAATGGCCGAGCCAGATGCGGCCCCCGCGCTTGACCGACGCGGCCAGCGCCACGTCGTCGATCAGCGCCCCGCGCATGGACGCGATGCCGCCGATCCGTTCCAGCGCGCGGCGGCGGATCAGCACGCTGCCGCCAGCGGCGGCGGCGGTGGCGCGCCGCGGATCGTTGACACAGGCGAACGGGTAGAGCAGCTGGAAGAAATAGACGAAGGCCGGCACCAGCGCCCGCTCGGCCGGGCTGTCACAGGCGAGCGCCACCATTTCCGAGACCAGATCGAGATCCCCGGCTTCCGCCCTGGCGACCAGCGTCGCCAGGTGAAGCGGATCGTGCACGATGTCGGCATCGGTCAGCAGCACGAATTCGGCCGGCTCCGGCGGCCCGGGGAGCAGCTCCGGCCCAATGCCGATGCCGGCGCTGAGGCCCATGTCGATCCCCGCCTCGATCCCTTGGGCCACGGCCCAGAGCTTGCCGGCCCAGCCGGGCGGGCGCGGGCGCCCGGACAGCACCGTCAGGCGCGGCGAGGCGAAGCCGCGCGCGATCGCGCCAGTGGCATCGGTGCTGGCATCGTCCACCAGTATTACCCGCCAGGGGCCGGCATAGTCCTGCGCCAGGATCGAGCCGAGGCTGGCGGCGATCATCTCCGCCTCATCGCGCGCGGGGATCACCACGCAGACCGCGGCGGCGCGATCCGGGCGGGCGGGGGCCAGCATCGGTCCGGACTGCCAGAACCGACCATGCCGGGTCAGCAGCCAGGCCCAGATCGCGCAGGCCAGCAGCGCCAGCGCGGTCATGGCGCGGACCGCACGGGCGAGGTCCCGGCGTTCGGGTCTTCCCCTGGCCTGTCCTGCCCGGGCACGTGCCCGGTCCGGGTCCCGACCGGCCGGCTTGTCTCCGGATCGTGATCCTCCCCAGCGGTATCGGGGCGGGCATCGGCGCCGCCGCCCCCGGGGGCGTGACTTTGGGCGTGACTTTGGGCGTGACCTTGGGCGCCGGTCGAGGCGTCTTCCCGGCTGCCCTGCCGGGCGCCTTCCTGGGCGCGGAACCAGGCCAGCGCGTCGGCCACCGCCTCACGGGCCGGCCGGGGCGCATAGCCGAGCTCCGCCATCGCCTTGGCCGAGGAGAAGAACATCCGCTTGCGCGCCATGCGCAGATGGTCCCGTGTCACCGGCGGCTCGGTGCCCGTAGCCCGCGCGATCGCCTCGGCCGCGATCGCGACCGGCCAGAGCAGGCCGATCGGCAGGCGCAGCCGCGGCGGACGGCGTCCGGCGAGCTCGGCGATCAGGGCGAACAGGTCACGCAGAAGCAGATTCTCCCCGCCCAGGATGTAGCGCTCGCCGATCCGCCCGCGCTCCAGCGCCAGCGCATGGCCTTCGGCCACATCGTCCACATGCACGATGTTGAGCCCGGTCTCGACATAGGCGGGCAGCCGGCCGGCGGCGGCGTCGCGGATCATCCGCCCCGTGGGCGTGGGCTTGATGTCGCGCGGGCCGACCGGGCCGGCCGGGTTGACGATCACCGCCGGCAGCCCGTCGCGCACGAGGGCCAGCACAGCCTGCTCGGCCAGGAATTTCGAGCGCTTGTAAATGCCGGCCATGGCGGCCTCGCTGGCCGGGATGGTCTCGTCGGCCGGGCTGCCATCGGCGGTCAGGCCGAGGGCCGCGACGCTGCTGCAATGGACGATCCGCTCCACCCCCGCTTCCCCTGCCGCGCGCATCAGCGCGACGGTGCCGGCGACGTTGGCCGCCAGCATCCGCGCCGGGTCGGGCACCCAGATGCGGTAATCGGCCGCGACATGGACCAGGTAGCGGCAGCCCGCGACCGCTCGGACCAGGCTGGCCGGATCGGTGAGGTCGCCCTCGACGAGGTCGGCGTCCAGCCCGGCGAGGTTGCGCCGGTCGCTGCCGCGCCGCACCAGCAGGCGCAGCGCATGGCCGCGGCCGGCCAGCACCCTGGCCACCGCCGATCCCACGAACCCGCTCGCCCCCGTCAGCAGCGTCGGTGCTGTTCCCGCCACAGTCTCCCCGCTTTCTCCGGC
>DAICZL010000618.1 GCA_027311165.1 bacterium | reverse complement strand
CTCGAACCCCCACGCCCATGGGCCGCGGATTTTAAGTCCGCTGCGTCTGCCGTTCCGCCAGGCGGGCCCGGGAGGCCGTGCGCTCCACGACAGCAGGAAGGTCGTCTTGCGCCGCTACCCTGCCGCCACCTGCCGGGCGATGTCGAGGGCCCGGCGCAGCAGCGTCTCACTGGCTTCCGGCGTGCGGAAGGCGCTGTGGGCCGACAGCGTCACATTGTCGAGGCCCGCGAGCTCATGCCCCGCCGGCAGCGGCTCGACATCGAACACGTCGAGCGCTGCATGGCCGAGCCGGCCGGTTCGCAGCGCCGCCACCATCGCCGCCTCGTCCACCACCGCGCCGCGCGCGGTGTTCACCAGGATCGCGCCGGGGCGCATCCGCGCCAGACGTTCAGCGCCGAGGAAGCCCCGCGTCTCGTCGGTCAGCAGCAGATGCAGCGAGACCACATGGCTTTCCGCCAGCAGCGTGTCGAGATCGACGAAGTTCACACCTGGCGCGGTCTTCGGGGTGCGGTTCCAGGCCAGCACCCGCATGCCGCCGCCGCCGGCAATGCGCGCCACCTCGGCGGCGATGCCCCCGAAGCCGATCAGCCCCAGCGTCTTGCCGGTGAGCTGCATGCCCTCGCTGCGCAGCCAGTGGCCCGCGCGCATGCCGCGGTCCATCCAGGCGATGCCCCGCGCGGCGGCCCACATCAGCGCGATCGCGTGCTCGGCCACCGCGATGTCGCCATAGCCCTTGATGGTGTGCACGGTGATGCCGAGGGCGGCGAGCTCCTCGGGGTTCATGTAGCTGCGCGCGCCGGTGCCGAGGAAGATCACGTGCCTGAGGCCGGCGCAGTCGCGCATCGCCGCGGTGGGCAGGGCAGTATGGTCATCGAGGATGAACTGATGCCCCGCGATCAGGCCCGGCAGGTCCGCGGCGGGGATCTCGGCCTGCTCGTTCACCGCGACCGGCGGATCCCCGGGTTGGGAGACGCGGCGGAAGATGTCGGCCAGGTCGTCAACCGCGTCGATGAATAGGCCCTTCATGCCCTGCCCTCGTTCGTTGCCGGGCGGAGTCTGCGCAACGCCGGCGCGGCCGGCAAGGGTGGGGGAGGGGATGCCGCCGATACCCGAACCCGCAAGGGGTGGCGCTGCGGCCCCCTTCGTCCGCCGGAAGGCGTTGCGCCAGCCGGGCCTTCGCCTGTTCAATGCCCCGGTGCACCATCTGACTGCGAGCAGCGCGGGCCAGTGAAGACCGCCCGCGCCCAAGGTCAGCCATCGAGGACAGTCAACCATCGAGGACAGTGCGATGATCCCATCCCAGTATCTGACCCGCTGGTCCGACCTGCCCGAACAGGCCACCGGCCCCGGTGTCACCAGGCGCCGGCTGGCCGGTGCCGGCATGGATCTGACCCTGGTGCAGATCGCTGCCGGCATCGCCGCGCCGAGGCACAGCCACGACCACGAACAATTCGTGCAGGTCATCACCGGCACCGGCATGCTGGAGACCGCGGCCGGCCGGCAGCGCTTCGGCCCCGGCTGCCTGTTTCATTTTCCCAAGGGCACCTGGCACGCCGCCGAATTCGAGACCGATACGACGCTGGTGGAAACCAGCCTCGCCGCCGGCAAGAGCGACATCCGATCAGATTGATCGGATAAAGTTGCTCGTCAAAATGAAGAGCAAGAGCGACATCCGATCAGATTGATCGGATAAAGTTGCTCGTCAAAATGAAGAGCAAGAGCGACATCCGATCAGATTGATCGGATAAAGTTGCTCGTCAAAATGAAGAGCA
>DAICZL010000614.1 GCA_027311165.1 bacterium | reverse complement strand
GGCTCTTCGGTGCCTGGCCGGTGAGATAGGGAACGAGATTGAAGCCGTCGATGTGAACCTTGTAGTCGGTGCCGCCGATCGACGTTCCGGCCTTCAGCCGGTCCACGATGTCCGGATCGCCCGCCGCGGCGAGCAGTGTGGGCAGCCAGTCGTGGTGCTGGATGATCTCGTTGGATACCGATCCGGGCTTGATCACGCCCGGCCAGCGGATCAGCTCCGGAACGCGATAGGCGCCCTCCCAGTTTGAATTCTTCTCATTACGGAACGGCGTCATCGCGGCGTCGGGCCAGGAATTCATGTGCGGCCCGTTATCGGTGCTGTAGATCAGGATCGTGTTGTCTGTGATCCCCAGGCGATCCAGCGCATCGAGCACGGTTCCGACATTCCTGTCGTGATCGATCATCACATCGTGGTACGGACTCTGCCAGCGGCCGGCCTGGCCCAGGCTCTCCGGTTTCGGATGCGTGCGGAAATGCATATGGGTGAAGTTCACCCAGGTGAAGAACGGTGTGCCGGATTTGGCATTCTGCTCGATGAAGCCGACGGCGCGGGCGGCGATGTCGTCATCGATGGTCTCCATCCGCTTCCTGGTCAGCGGCCCGGTATCCTCGATCTTCTGCTTGCCCACGCGGCCGAACCGGGGATCGACCGTGGGATCATCCACCTCCGAGGCGAAGCTGTGCAGCACGCCGCGGGGACCGAACTTCCCGAGGAAATTGGGGAAATCCCGGGTGGTCGGATAGTCCGGCAGCTCCGGCTCCTCCTCGGCATTGAGGTGATACAGATTGCCGTAGAATTCATCGAAGCCGTGCACCGTGGGCAGATGTTCGTTGCGATCGCCGAGATGGTTCTTGCCGAACTGCCCGGTGGCATAGCCGCGCGCCTTCAGCAGCGTTGCGATGGTCGGGTTCTTGGCGCTCATGCCCAGCGTGGCACCGGGCAGGCCGACTTTGGACAGGCCGGTGCGCAGCACGCTCTGCCCGGTGATGAAGGAGGACCGTCCGGCGGTGCAGCTCTGCTCGCCATAGGAGTCGGTGAAGATCATCCCCTCGCGGGCGATGCGGTCGATATTGGGTGTGTGAAAGCCCATCAATCCCATCGAGTAGGCGCTGATGTCGGTGATGCCGATGTCATCGCCCCAGATCACCACGATGTTGGGGGGACGGCCGGTGGCGGAACTCTGCGCCTGCGCCTGCTGCAGCTGCGCCGACATCGTGCCCGCCGCCGCGGCGAGTGCGGTGCTGCCGAGCATCAGGGACCGCCGGCCGAGTCTCTCGTTGCGTGTTGGCATTGGATTGATCTCCCTTGAACTGAGCCTCAGGCGGCGCAGCGAAAGCCGATATGGCAGGTGCCGGTATCGATCGGCTGGGCGTGGCGGGCGGCGGGGCGATAGCGGCGGCAATAGCTGGGCGCGCAGAGATAGGAGCCACCCTTGATCACCTTGCGGCCGATCGGGCTGTGGGACTCGCGGCTTTCGCGTTCGCTGCCGCCGCGAGGATTGCGTGGCGAGCAGCATGGGCTGCGCGGATCGGGCGCATCGTGTCGCGATCCGTACCAGTCATCGGTCCACTGCCACACATTGCCCGCCATGTCGTACAGGCCATAGCCGTTCGGCGGAAAGCGGCCGACCGGCGCACGCCCGGCAAAGCCGTCGAGCTCGAAATTTCGCCAGGGGAACGGACCCTGCCAGATATTGGCCATGTGCCGGCCCTGGGGCACGAGCTCGTTGCCCCAGCAGAACTCGGCGTCTTCCAGCCCGCCGCGTGCGGCAAACTCCCACTCGGCCTCGCTGGGCAGGCGCTTGCCGGCCCAGGCCGCGAAGGCGGCGGCATCCTCGTGGGTGACCTGCACCACCGGATGATCGTCGCGCCCCGCGAGGTCGCTGCCCGGTCCATCGGGATGGCGCCAGCACGCGCCTGGGACATAGCGCCACCAGTTGCTGATCACGCGGGTATCGACGGGACCCTCCGTCATATGGAAGACGAGACCGCCCGGCACCGCGAGTTCGGGGTTCGCACCCGGATAGAGCGACAGGTCCAGCGGGCGTTCGGCGACGGTGACATAGCCGGTTGCGGCGATGAAGCGCGCAAACCAGGCGTTGGTGACGGTCCTTGCGTCGATCCAGAATCCCTCGACGGTCACGGGATGGGCCGGACGCTCTTCAGGATAATGGCGGTCCGACCCCATCAGGAAGCGTCCGCCCGCGATCCTGATCATTCCATCCATTTGGAACCGGTTTCCCGCCGGCAGTCCCGCCTGCGTCCGCGGGACGGCCTCAGTTGCTTAACACATGCTGTCGACATTATTCCGCCCGCAGCGGTCTGGCCAGCATGAGCCCGCACGCAACACCCGCGATGGCCTGGCGCCGGCGAGCCCGCTCGCGGCCAAAGGGAGGCAGGCCAAAGGGGGGGGACGCACACCAGGGCGGAGCCACCGCCGCCCATCGGCGCAGGCACTGCGCGGGGGGCACCGCTGTGCGGCGCGCGTGCCAAGGAGACGCCACGAGACCAACAGGGGCGGAGCCAAACACGAGAGTGACCACCAGGGGCAGATCCAACAGGGGCACGGACTACAGGGCGAGCGTCCGGGCCTGGCGCGCGGCCACCACCAGCATGGCCAGATCCGGCGGCCCGGCCCGGCCGATCTCGGCGATCGTCTCGCGCAGCCGCGTCAGCGCGACGCCCTGCCGCTCGCTCCAGCGATCGAGGCGCAATTCCAGATCGCCGTCTTCTCCCGGACCCTCCTCACGCAGCACGCGGCAGACGATGTCGTGATGCAGCCGCGCCAGATCCTCGTCGAGCGCGCCGGCCGCCAGGCGCTGCCAGGCCGTCGTATCCGGCAGTTCGGCCGCGGCCTGGCGCAGCCCCGCCAGACCGAGCCTCGCCCCGGTCGCGAAATACAGCCGCCCCAGCGCCACCACATCGGTGCTCTCCCCGATGCGGAACAGATCGAGCGCGCCGGCGAGCCCCCGCAGCACCGCGACGCGCCGTGCGAGCCCCGCATCCACCCCGGCCGCGATGGCGGCGCGGATCATCGCCTGATGCGTCTGCTGCCCGGTCTCGGGCATGATCTCGTCGAGGCTTGCGCCGAGGGCGCCGATGCTGGGGGCGAAACGCCGGGCGACCTCATCGATCGCGAGGGGCTGCTCAGCGCCCAGGAACCAGCGGCTCGCCTGCGCCGCGGCGTCCTGCACCGCCAGGAACAGGTCCGTCTGCACCGCCGCCGGCACGTGGTTGTCGAGGGCAGCGAGTTCGGCCCACAGCGCGTCGAGGCCGAAGGCGCGGCGGGTGATCCAGAAGGCGCGCACGATGTCCTCGGGCGCGTGTCCGGTCTCCGCGGCCAGCGCATCGACGAAGCCCGGGCCCATCCGGTTGACGATGGTGTTCGCCGCCACGGTGGCGATGATCTCCCGCCGCAGCCGGTGGGCGCGCAGGTCCCCGGGCGAGAGCGCCACCATCGGCTGCGGGAAATAGGCCAGCAGCTCGGCCTCCAGCGCGCCGTCATCGGGCAGGGACGATTGCAGCAGCGCCTCGTAGAGCGTGGTCTTGGCATAGGCGAGCAGCACCGCGAGTTCCGGCCGGGTCAGCCCCTCGCGGGCGGCGGCGCGCTCGGCGAGGGCTTCCTCGTCGGGCAGGAACTCGACCGCGCGGCTCAGCCGGCCCTGCCGTTCCAGCCCGCGCATCAGCCGTGCATGCTGGTCGAGCAGCGCCGGCGCGCGCGCTTCGGCGAGGCTCAGCGCCAGGGTCTGCAGATAGTTGTGTTCCAGCACCAGTCCCGCCACCGCATCGGTCATCGCGGCGAGGAAGGCCGGGCGGCGTTCGGCGGCGAGCCGGCCCGAGCCGATCATGGCGGCCACGCCGATCTTGATGTTCACCTCGTGATCGGAGGTGTCCACCCCGGCGGAATTGTCGATCGCATCGGTGTTGAGCCGCCCACCGGCCCGCGCGTATTCGATGCGCGCGCGCTGGGTCATCGCCAGGTTGGCGCCTTCGCCGATGACCGCGGCGCGCAGCTCGCCCGCATCCACCCGCACCGCGTCATTGGCGCGGTCGCCGGCCTCGGCCTGGCTCTCGCGGGTGGCCTTCACATAGGTGCCGATGCCGCCGAACCACAGCAGGTCGGCGCGATGGCGCAGCAGCGCGCGGATCAGCTCGGCAGGTGCCAGGGTGGGGCCGGGCAGACCCAGCATCGCCTGCGCCTCGGGCGAGAGACTGACCGATTTGGCCCGCCGCTCGAAGATCGCCCCGCCGCGGGACAGCACCGCGCGGTCGTAATCCCCCCAGCCCGACCGCGGCAGGGCGAACAGGCGGGCCCGCTCGGCCAGGCTCGCCGCCGGATCGGGATCGGGGTCGAGGAAAATATGCTGGTGGTTGAAGGCGCCGACCAGGCGGGTCTGCGGCGAGAGCAGCATGCCGTTGCCGAACACGTCGCCCGACATGTCGCCGATCCCGACGCAGGTGAACGCCTCGGTCTGGATGTCGCGGCCGAGCTCACGGAAATGCCGCTTCACCGCCTCCCACGCGCCGCGTGCGGTGATGCCCATGGCCTTGTGGTCGTAGCCTACCGACCCGCCCGAGGCGAAGGCATCACCGAGCCAGAAGCCGTATTCCTGCGCGACGCCGTTGGCGATGTCGGAGAAGGTCGCGGTGCCCTTGTCGGCGGCGACCACCAGATACGGGTCATCGCCGTCGCGGCGGACCACATCCGCCGGCGCCACCACGCGCGTGCCCTCGATCGTGTCGGTGATGTCGAGCAGCCCGCGCATGAGCGTGCGGTAGCACGCCACCACCTCGGCCATCAGCGCCTCGCGCCCGCCGCTCTCGGGCGGGCGCTTGACCACGAAGCCGCCCTTCGATCCGACCGGCACGATCACCGCGTTCTTGACCATCTGCGCCTTCATCAGGCCGAGGATCTCGGTGCGGAAATCCTCCCGCCGGTCCGACCAGCGGATGCCGCCCCTGGCAACCTTGCCGCCGCGCAGATGGCAGCCTTCCATGCGCGGGCTGTAGACGAACACCTCGACCAGCGGGCGCGGCAGCGGCAGCAGCTCGATCGCCTGGCTGGCGAGCTTGACCGACAGATAGGGCTTGGGATTGCCCGCCGGATCGCGCTGGAAATGATTGGTCCGCAGGGTCTGGCGCAGCAGCAGCAGGAAGGCGCGCAGGATGCGGTCCTCGTCGAGATTGGCGACACCCTCGAGCGCCGCCTCGATCTGCGCCTCGATCCGCTCCGCCGCCCCCGCGCGGGCAGCTTGGTCGGCGGCGGGATCGAACATCGCCTCGAACAATCCGACCAGCCGCGCCGCGATCGCCGGATGCGCGGCCAGCGTGTCCTCCATGTAGTCCTGGCTGAAGGCGATGCCGGCCTGGCGCAGGATCTTGCAGTAGCAGCGCAGCACAACGACCTGGTCGGGGCGCAGTCCGGCAAGCAGCACCAGGCGGTTGAACCCGTCGGATTCCTGCGCCCCCGACCAGCTCGCGGCGAAGGCTTCCTCGAGATTGGCCGCAGCGGCCGCGGGATCGGCGGGGCCGGCGCCCGCGCCTGCGGCCGGGGGCATCAGGTCGAGCTCCTGCACCCAGACCGGCGCCGCGGCACCTAGCGGCTGGATCTCGAACGGCACCTCGGTGATCACCCGCAGGCCGAGATTCTCGAGCATCGGCAGCATGTCGCTGAGCGCGACGGGTTCGCCGGCGTGAAACACCCGCAGGCACAGCCCGCCCCCGGACGGAGCGCCCGCCGCCCGGCTGGCGCCGCCGGTCGCGCTCCCGCTCATGGCAAGCGCGATCGGCGCGCCATCCAGCACCGCCTCGATCCGCGCCAGATCGTGCACCGCCTGCGCCGGATCGACGCGCTCGGCATAGCCCGCGGGCACCGCCTCGCGGTAGCGGCGCAGCAGCTGCTCGGCGCGTTCGGGCTCGTGGACGGCGCGCAGCGCCTCGCCCAGCTGGTCGGCCCAGCTGCGGCCGGCCTGCTCCAGGGCGCGCTCCAGCGCTTCGGTGTCGATCGCCGGCAGCCCGTTCTCGCCGGCGGCGATGATCAGATGGATGCGGGCCAGCGCGGATTCGTCGATCTGTGCGGTCTCGGCGCTGATGCTGCCGTCGAGCGCCCTGACCAGGATCGCCGCCATGCGCCGGCGCACGGCCTCGCTGTAGCGCTCCCGCGGGACATAGATCAGCGCGCTGGCGAAGCGGTCGAACGGATCGTTGCGCAGGAACAGCGCGATGCGCTGGCGGTCCTGCAGATGGAGGATGCCGAGCGCGGTGTCCAGCAGTTGCGGCTCGGTGATCTGGAACAGCTCGTCACGGGGGAAGCTGTCGAGGATATGCGCCAGCGACTTGCCGTCATGGCTGTCCTGGGTAAAGCCCGACTGGTCGAGCACGTGCTGCACCTTGCGCCGCAGCAGCGGGATCAGCCGCGGCGGACGCATGTAGGACGTCGAGGTGAACAGACCGACGAACAGCTTCTGCCCGATCACCTTTCCGTTCGCGTCGAACAGCTTGAGGCCGATCGTGTCCATCGGCACCGGCCGGTGGACGGTCGCGCGGCGGTTGGATTTGGAGATGGTGAGGGCCTGCGGCGCCTGCAGGAACTGCTGCAGCACAGGCGAGGCGGCGGTCATGTGGCGCAGCCCGTCGAACACCAGGTAGTCGTCGTCGCGCAGCAAGCCGAGGCCGGAGCCGGGCCGCACCTGCATCCCCTCGGCCGAGAGACGGTATTCGCGATAGCCGAGAAAGGTGAAATTGCCCTCGGCGAGCCAGCCCAGGAAGGCCGCGATCTCGGCTGCCTCCGATGCCGCGATGGGGGCGGCGGAGCGGCCGATCTCCTGGGCGACGTGCTCGGCCTTGCCGACCATCAGCTGCCAGTCGATGACGCTGGCGCGGACATCGGCCAGGACCGCTTCCAGCCGCGCGAGGATCGCCGCCGCCATCGCCTCGTCGACCGGCGCGGCGAGTTCCACCTGCATCACCGATTCGCGCGCCGCCCCGGCCTGGCCCTGCGGCAGCGCTGCCAGCCGGCCGGACGGATCGCGCTCGACCGCCAGCACCGGGTGGATCACCAGCCGCACCGACAGATCGAGCGCGTGCAGCGCCGCGGTGACGCTGTCCACCAGGAAGGGCATGTCGTCGTTGATGCACTGGATCACGCTGCGCCCGCCGGTCCAGCCATTGCCGGGGAGATGCGGGCGCAGCACCGCGAGCTTGGGCCGCCCCGGCAGGCGCTGGGCGAGCAGCGCCCAGAGCGAGGCCGCACCTTCGAGCAGGGCCTGCCTGGTGCGGGCCTGCAGATCCTCGGCCGGCACATTGCGATAGAGCGCGCGGATGAACAGGGCCAGCTCGTCGCCGGCTCCGCCCGCCTCGGGCGTCTGCGCGGCGAGAGCGATCACGCCATCGATCAGGGCAGTCTTGTCGGATTC
>DAICZL010000613.1 GCA_027311165.1 bacterium | reverse complement strand
GATGATTCCATCTGATCGGATGTTGCCTAGAGCGGTGCCCGATCCGACAGACGATCGGCAACCGCTCTTGCGCGCTGTTTCACTGGGCAACTTTATCCGATCAGATGATTCCATCTGATCGGATGTTGCCCTAGAAGGCGGGATGTTTCATCGCCGGGACCTGCTCACCTCCACCGCCGCGGCACTCGCACTGTCCGGCTGCGCGCTGCCCCAACCGCCCGGGCGCCCCTTGGGCCTCGTCTTCTTCACCCCCGAGGAAGCTGCCGGCGTGGATGCCGCGGCCGATCGGCTGATCCCCCCCGATCCGCCCGGTCCCGGCGGCAGGCAGGCCGGCTGCGTGTGGTTCATCGACCGCCAGCTGGCCGGACCCTATGGCAGCTCCGAATTCCTGTACATGCGCCCCCCCTTCCTGGATGGGATCCCCGGTCAGGGACTGCAATCGCCCATCACGCCTGCCGCGCGCTATCGCGTCGCGCTGGCGGCGCTCGATCGCGTATGCCGCGCGGGCTTCGCCGGAAAAGGCTTCGCCGCCCTGCCGCCCGACCAGCAGGACCGGGTCCTGCAGGGCCTCGAAGCGGGCAGCCTGCGCCTGGACGGCACCGACGGGCGGGCGTTTTTCGAGCTGCTGCTGCAGAACGTGATGGAAGGCTATTTCGCCGACCCGGTCCATGGCGGCAACCGGAACATGGAGGCCTGGCGCATGATCGGCTTTCCCGGCGCCCGCTACGATTATCGCGACTGGGTCGGCCGGCCGGGCGAGGCCTATCCGCTGCCCCCGGTCGGGATCGGCGGACGGGCGGACTGGCGGTGAGCGATGCGACGAGGCTGAAGGAGACCGATGTCGTGATCGTCGGCCTGGGCTGGACCGGGGCGATCATGGCCAGGGAGCTCACCGAGGCCGGGCTCGACGTCGTGGCGCTGGAGCGTGGCCCGTTTCGCGACACCGCATCCGATTTCGCCCCCGGCTTCATCGCCGACGAACTGCGCTACGCGGTCCGCCAGGAATTGTTCCTGCGCCCGGCGCAGGAGACGCTGACCTTCCGCAACCATCTGGGCCAGACCGCGCTGCCGATCCGCGCCTGGGGGTCCTTCCTGCCCGGCAACGGGCTCGGCGGGGCCGGGGTGCACTGGAACGGGCAGACCTGGCGCTTCCTGCCGAGCGATTTCCGGCTGCGCAGCCATCTGACGCAGCGCTACGGCGCGGGCTTCCTGCCCGCCGGCACCACCATTCAGGACTGGCCGGTGGATTACGCCGAGCTCGAGCCGTTCTACGACCGTTTCGAGTATCTCTGCGGCATCTCCGGCCAGGCCGGCAATATCGCCGGCCGCCGCCAGCCCGGCGGCAATCCGTTCGAGGGCCCGCGGGCGCGCGATTTCCCGCTGCCGCCGCTGCAGATGACCGCGGCGCCGGCGCGCTTCGCCGCGGCCGCCGCCTCGCTCGGCCATGCGCCGTTCCCCTGTCCCGCGGCCAACGCCTCGGCGGCCTATACCAATCCGCTCGGCGTGGTGATGGGACCCTGCAGCTATTGCGGTTTCTGCGAGCGCTTCGGCTGCGGCAATTACGCCAAGGCGAGTCCGCAGACGACGCTGCTGCCGGTGCTGGTCCGCCAGCCCCGCTTCACCGCCCGCACCGGCTGCGACGTGCTGCAGATCAACCATGACGGCACCCGCGACCGGGGTGACCTATGTCGATGCCGCCGGCAAGCTCTGGGAACAGCCGACCGGGATGGTGCTGCTCTGCGCCTATATCCTTCACAACGTGCGGCTGCTGCTGCTCTCGGGCATCGGCCGGCCGTATGATCCCGCCACCGGCAAGGGCGTGGTCGGGCGCAACTACGCGTATCAGACCACGTCCTCGGTATCGATGTTCTTCGATGACGCGGTGATGAACCCGTTCATCGGCGCCGGCGCGCTCGGCCAGTGCATCGATGATTTCAATGGTGATAATTTCGATCACGCACCGCACGGCTTCATCGGCGGCGGGGTGATCGGCACCTACAGCACCGGCGGGCGGCAGATCCAGAACCGGCCGGTGCCGCCCGGCACGCCGCGCTGGGGGGCGGGATGGAAGCGGGCGGTGAGCCGGTCCTATCTGCGCAACGCCGCGGTGGTGGTGCAGGGCAGTTCCTACAGCCAGCCGGGTGCGTTCCTCGATCTCGATCCCACCTATGCCGATCCGCATGGCCGCAAGCTGCTGCGGATGACCTTCGACTTCACCGCCAATGACCTGCGCATGTCGCATTTCCTGTCCGACAGAGCAGCGGAGATCGCACGCGCGATGGGACCTCGCCAGATCGTGGAGAACCGGCGCCTGGCCCCCTATTCGGTGGTTCCCTACCAGTCCACCCATAATACCGGCGGGGCGGTGAT
>DAICZL010000608.1 GCA_027311165.1 bacterium | reverse complement strand
CAGGGGGATATAGGTCCCAGGGGGATATAGGTCCCAGGGGGATATGGGGTCCGAGAACCGGCCTTGCTCAAGTGTCGGCGTAAGGGTTGGTCGTCCCCCGGAACTGCAGCCGGATCGGCACGCCGGGCAGGGCAAAATTCTCCCGCAGGCTGTTCACCAGGTAGCGCTGATAGGTCTCGGGCGTCTGTTCGGCCCGGGTGCCGAAGGCGATGAAGGTGGGGGGGCGCGCCTTCGCCTGGGTGATGTAGCGCAGCTTCAGCCGTCGTCCGTCCACCAGGGGCGGCGGGTGGCGCGCCAGGGCGGTTTCGAACCAGCGGTTCAGTTCGCCGGTGGCGACGCGGGTGTTCCACAGCGCGTGCACCTGCCAGGCGGCGGGCAGGATCCGGTCGGTGCCGGCCCCGGTCAGCGCCGAGAGCGTCACCACCGGCACGCCTTTCAGCTGTGCCAGGCTGCTTTCCAGCCGGTCGGCGGCGGCGCGGCGGGTCAGGTTGCGGTCGGCCACCGCGTCCCATTTGTTGAGCACGATCACCAGCCCGCGCCCTTCGCGCTCGACCAGCTTGGCCAGCTGCAGATCCTGGTCGTGCAGCCCGCCCTCGGCGGTGATCTCGGTCGCATCGACCACCTGCACCACGATCTCGGCCATTTTCAGGGCTTCGAGCGAGGCGGAGACCGACAATTTCTCCACCGGCGCCTCGATCCGCGCCCGCCGGCGCAGACCGGCGGTATCGACCAGCTCCACGCTGCGGCCCTGCGCGTCGGTCAGCAATGAGGCGACGGCATCGCGGGTCAGGCCCGGTTCGGGCCCGGTCAGCATCCGTTCCTGGCCCAGCAGCCGGTTCAGCAGGGTGGATTTGCCGGCATTGGGCCGGCCGATGATGGCGAGTTTCAGCGGCCGGTCGGCGTCCTCGGCGGCGTCTTCCACCGGCGGGGGCAGCCGGTCGGCGATCTCGCCCATCAGATCGGCGATGCCCTCGCCGTGTTCGGCCGAGACCGCGAGCGGCTGGCCGAGCCCGAGCGCGAAGGCCTCCAGCGCCGCCGCCGCCCCGGCGCGGCCCTCGGCCTTGTTGGCGACCAGCAGCACGGGCCGGTTCTGCCGGCGCAGCCAGGCGGCGAAATGGGCGGCGGCCGGGGTGATGCCGGCGCGGGCATCGACCACGAACACCACCAGATCGGCCAGCCCGACCGCGGTGGCCGAGGAGGCGCGCATCCGCCCGGCCAGGGTTTCGGGTGCCGCCTCCTCCAGCCCGGCGGTATCGATCAGGCGGACATTGCGCCCGCGCAGCATCGCCTCGGCTTCCTTGCGGTCGCGCGTCATGCCCGGCATGTCCGAGACCAGCGCGCTGCGCCGCCCGGCCAGGCGGTTGAACAATGTCGATTTCCCGACATTGGGGCGCCAGGCGATCACGACGGTGGGGATCATGGCGGCGCGCCGCAGCCGATCGGGGCGCAGCGTCGATGCCGGGAAGCCCGGCAGGGGGCGGAGCGGTTCCGGCCGGATCCGGCGAGGGGGGACATGTCCGTGCGGACGCTCAGCGCAGCGCCAGCAGGGTCGCGTCGTCGGTCACCACATAGAGCGTGCGGTCCGCGACCACCGGCGCCACCGAGGCCTTGCCCGACAGGGGCTGGCGGCCAAGGATCTCGCCGGTATAGGGGCTGACCGCGAGCGCCTCGGCATTGGTGCCGAGGGCGACCAGGCGGTCGCCCACCAGCACCGGGCCGAGCCAGAAGATCTCGTGTTTCTGCTTTTCCGGATCCTCGTAATGGGGCAGGTCGGTCAGCCAGGCGACCTTGCCGTCACCGCGGCCGATCGCGGCCATGTGCTGATCGGCGGTGACCACGAAGATCCAGTCGCCCGCGACCCAGGGCGTGTCCGAGCCCGGCACCTCGCGTTCCCACAGCCGCCGTCCCGAGCGCAGATCGAGCGCCGCCATCTGTCCGCCCAGGCTGATCGCGTAGATCACCCCCGCGCCGCTCACCGGCAGGCCGCGGATCGCCGAGAGATCGGCCATGCTGGTGCGCCCGCGCGCCGCGGCCAGGCTGTCGGTCCAGGCGACCACGCCGCTCTGGGCGCGCAGCACGGCGAGTTCGCCCGAGCTGAACCCGGCGATCACCAGCCCCTCGGCGAAGCCCGGCGCCGGCTGGCCCAGCACGCCGGTGGCGGCGGCGGCGGCCTGGTAGGCCCAGAGCTTGCGGCCATCCTCGGTCGCGAACGCCATCACCTGGTCCTCGATGGTGTTCACGAACAGCCGGCCCTCGGCGATGGTGGGCGCCGAGCGGGCAGGGGTGGGCAGCGGCCGGCGCCAGCGGAGCGTACCCTTGGCGGCGTCGAGCGCCAGCACCTCGGCGCGGCCGGTGGTGACGTAGAGCACGCCTTCATGGACGCCGATGCCGCCGCCGACATTGGTGCTGCGGTCGTCCTTCTGCGCCGTCACGGTGCGCCATAGCTGCGCGCCGCTACGCCGGTCATAGGCGCTCACCGCGCCGGGGCTGTCCATCGCGAACACCTGCGGCCCGGCCACCACCGGGGTCGCGGTGAT
>DAICZL010000607.1 GCA_027311165.1 bacterium | reverse complement strand
CCCCCGTCGCGTGCCGCCAGCGGTGCCGGGTCCATGCCGGCGGGTTCACCGCTCGCCCGGAAACCGGCAGCGACGTGGGAGCCGCGCAGAACGGCTTGCTGGCAGAGCCGCCGCAGCGGCACAGCGTGGCGCGGTCGCCGGCCGGCTTGCCGTCGATCAGGATCCCGGCAGGCACCGCGAACGGCCCGTTCTCGGGCAGCCGCACCAGATTGACCGCCGGCGGGGCCTCGTCGGGGCCGCCATCGTGGCGCTGATGGGTGATCGCGCCCGACGGGCAGGTTCGCGCCACCGCTTCGGTGGTCTCGGCCTGTCGGCATCCGGATCGATCCAGGCGCCCTGCACGTTGGCCGTGCAGACCTGCGGCCGGGAAAGCACGCAGAAGCGGGACTGGAGGCACGGCCTGGCGTCGAAGCGCAGGGTGATCGCGCGACCTCCGGCGATCTCCGGCTGAGACTGGCGCATGGTCGCTCGTCCCTGAACTCCGTCGTTGTCTGTCACGCGGCCCCGGCAGCGGGAACCTTGCGATCCGCCGGCGGGTCCATCACCCAGGTCCTGAACAGATCGAGATCGATATTGCCGCCGGACAGCACGAGGCCCACCACGCGCCCCGCCATGCGGTCGCGCTCGGCGAGCAGGGCCGCGAGCGGCGCGGCGCCCGCGCCCTCGGCCAGGCTGTGGGTGTCGGTCCAGTAGGCGCGGATGGCGGCGGCGATCTGTGTGTCGGTGACGGTGACGATGCGCGACGCCCCGGCACGGATGATGGCGAAGGCGCCCGGATCGGGGATGCGGGTCGCGATCCCGTCCGCCAGCGTATCCGACCGGTCGAGCGTGATGACCCGCCCGGCGGCGAACGAGGCGGCATAGGCCGGCGCGCCGGCGCTCTGAACGCCGATGATCTCGGTGGACAGGCCGAGCAGGTTCCGCGCCAGGATCGCCCCGCAGATGCCCGAGCCGAGGCCGATCGGCACATACAGCGCGTCGAGGCGGGTGGCGCGCAACAGTTCCAGCGCCCAGGTGGCGACCCCGCGCACCAGATGCGGGTGGAACGAGGGCGCAAAGCGGAGCCCCTCGGTCTCGGCGAGATGCAGGGCGTGGTCGCGCGCGGCTTCGAAATCCTCGCCATGGACGATCAGCCGGGCGCCGAAACCGGCCATGGCGGCGTTCTTCTCGGCGCTGTTGCCGCGTGGCACCACGATTGTCACCGCAATCCCGGCCCGCCGTCCCGCCCAGGCGAGCGACTGGCCGTGATTGCCGCGGGTGGCCGAGACGATCCCCGGGGGCCGTGCGTCGCTCCGCGCCAGGGCGTCGAAATAGGTGATCCCGCCGCGCACCTTGAAGGCGCCGGTCGGTGTCGCGTTCTCGTGCTTCACCCAGACCTGCGCCTGGCTGCGCGCGGCGAGCAGCGGCCAGGCATGCTGCGGGGTCGGCGGGAACGCCGCATGGACCAGCCGGGCGGCCGCTTCCAGTTCGGTCAGGGTGAACACGAAGCCTCTCTCTGCCGCGATCGGCACGGCGCTTCCGCGCGGGCGCCGGCGGCTCGCGCCCTGGTGTGCGGAGGATGGGTCACGGACCGTGCCAGGGAAACGCCCTGGCCCGCGCAAACCCTGTGGCCCGCATGAAGACGCCATGGCGGGCGTGCCAACCGCCCTGCGCTGCCCCCATGGCGAGGATCGCCGGACCCGGATCTGCCGGACCCGGATTTGGCGGACCCGGATTTGGCAGACCCGGCGCCCGCGCGACGCAGAGCCCGCGCGAAGCACAGCGCGCGGGGAGGGTTGACCGCACGCAGACGTCCGGGGCGAAGGCGAACCGGGGCGGAAGCCAATCGGGCCGCCCCGCGGGTGCGGCCCCCGAACCCTTCCCCGGCGCGCCGCTCAGGCGAGCTTGAGGTTGGAGGCGGCGGCCTTGCCGCGTTCCATCACCACCTCGTAGCTGACCTTCTGGCCGTCATTCAGCCCCTTCAGCCCGGCGGCCTGAACCGCGGTGATGTGGACGAACACATCCTTGCCGCCATCCTGCGGCATGATGAAACCGAAACCCTTGGTGGCATTGAACCACTTGACGGTGCCGATCGCCATGGTGGGAGGTCTCCTTCCGGTTCGCAGGCTTGTGCGCTGCTTCTGGCAAGTACGGACGGATCAGAAGGGACATCCCATCAGGCCGCAGCCTGAGGGGATGTTCCGATCTGGCAAGCCCGGCGGACGAAGCTGCGTCAGGCGAGCCGGAGATTGGTGGCGGCGGCCTTGCCGCGCTCCATAGCGACCTCGTAGCTGACCTTCTGGCCGTCATTGAGGCCGGTAAGCCCGGCCGCCTGAACGGCGGTGATGTGGACGAACACATCCTTGCCGCCATCCTGCGGCATGATGAAGCCGAAACCCTTGGTGGCGTTAAACCACTTGACCGTGCCTATGGCCATGGCGCGCTGCTCTCTCTCAACCGTGGGCGCCGCGCAACTGGACGCGGCGGCAGACAATCGGGCCTCTGGACGTCTTGTCGGCACCCGAATGCACGGAGGCACACCAAGCCTAGCCAAAAAGGCGATTGCAGCGAAATCTCGCCAGAAACATGATGAAATGTCAATCACGGCCACGCGAGCGTCGCAAGCGGAGGCTGGACGGCACGTCGCGGGGGCTCCGGGCATCGGAAACCCGCCCACCCCGCCGGGCCTGGCGGCAGGTTCAGGCGGCAGGTTAGGGGGCGGGGGCCCTGCCGCCACTGCATGGGTCCGGGGCATGACGGGCGGTCAATTTCGTGATATGTCATCGCCTGCGAGGTCTTTTTCACTTCATCGCCTCGGGCGGTGGGCGTTCAGGGCCTTTATTCCCCAGGAGCCGATGCCGGACGCGCGTCGTGGGTGCGGGAAGGTGTTCCCCTCGCCTTTTGGCGTGTGCCGGATGGCCTTATGTGAAGGATACGTGGTGTCCGCTGCAAAGACATCCGAGGCGCAGGCCGCGACGCGTCGCAAGGCCGAAGC
>DAICZL010000600.1 GCA_027311165.1 bacterium | reverse complement strand
GCCGGATGCCGTCCGACGGTCCGCGTCCGCCGCCCCGCCGCCGGGCGAGCCCGCTGCCGCCGAGCCGGCCGCGAGCGCCCAGACGATCCGTGTCACCGTCGATGTGCTGGAAGACCTGATGACCCTGGTGAGCGAGCTCGTGCTCACCCGCAACCAGCTGATGCAGCTCGCCCGCCAGGCCGAGAACGCGGCCTTCTCGGTGCCGCTGCAGCGCCTGTCGCACATCACCTCGGATCTGCAGGAAGGGGTGATGAAGACCCGCATGCAGCCGATCGGCAATGCCTGGAACAAGCTGCCCCGGCTGGTGCGCGATCTCGGCCGCGACCTCGACAAGCGGATCGAGCTCGCGATGCTCGGTGCGGAGACCGAACTCGACCGGCAGGTCCTCGAACTGATCAAGGACCCGCTGACCCACATGGTGCGCAACAGCGCCGATCACGGGCTGGAAGTCCCGGCCGACCGCCGCGCCAGCGGCAAGCCCGAGACCGGGCGGATCACCCTCAACGCCTATCACGAGGGCGGCCACATCATCATCGAGATCGCCGATGACGGGCGCGGCCTGCCGGTCGATCGCATCCGCGCCAAGGTGCTGTCCCAGGGGCTCGCGAGCGAGGCCGAACTCGCCGGCATGAGCGACCAGCAGATCCAGCGCTTCATCTTCCGGCCGGGCTTCTCGACCGCGGCCGCGGTCACCGCCGTCTCCGGCCGGGGCGTCGGGATGGACGTGGTCAAGACCAATATCGAGAAGATCGGCGGCACGATCGATCTCAAGAGCGTCGCCGGCCAGGGCACCACCTTCACCATCAAGATCCCGCTGACGCTCGCGATCGTCTCGGCGCTGATCGTCGAGGCGGGCGGGGAACGGTTCGCGATCCCGCAGATCAGCGTGACCGAGCTGGTGCATGCGCGGACCAGCGTCTCCCGGCAGGAAGCGCGCGCCCAGGGCGGCGAGGACCAGGCCGGGGCGATGATCGAGCGGATCGACGGCACGCCGGTGCTGCGCCTGCGCGAACGGCTGCTGCCCCTGGTCAATCTCAACGATCTGCTGCGGCTCGGCGTGGTCGAGCAGGGCGATGAGCGCAACGGCGTCTATGTCGTGGTGGTGCAGGTGGGGGCGAGCACGCTCGGCATCATCGTCGAGCGGGTGTTCGACACCGAGGAGATCGTGGTCAAGCCGGTCACCCCGATCCTGCGCCACATCACCATGTTCAGCGGCAATACCATCCTGGGCGACGGATCGGTGATCATGATCCTCGATCCCAACGGCATCGCCCGCGCCATGGGGATCGGTGCGGGGGGCGATCAGCGGCTGCGCCGGCAGGCCGCCCCCGAAGCGGTGCGCTCGACCGGCAAGACCGCGATGCTGCTGTTCCGCGCCGGCGGTGAACAGCCGATGGCGGTGCCGCTCGGCCTGGTCGCCCGGCTCGAGGACATCCCCCATGATCGGATCGAGTATTCGTGCGGCGCGCCGGTCACCCAGTATCGCGGCAGGCTGATGCCACTGGTCTGCCTGCCCGGCGTGAATGCCACCGAGAGCGCGCGTCAGCCGGTGCTGGTGTTCACCGATGGCGAGCGCAGCATGGGGCTGATGGTCGATGCGATCGTCGATGTCGTCGAGGACCGGCTGCAGATCGAGCTTTCCGCCGAACGCGCCGGCACGCTGGGCACGGCGGTGATCGCCGGCCGGGCGACCGATGTGATCGATACCGGCTACTGGCTCACCCAGGCGCATCAGGACTGGTTCCGCGGGGCCTCCGGCGGCGGCACGCGGCGTCAGGCGCGGCGGGTGCTGGTGGTCGAGGACAGCGACTTCTTCCGCAATCTGCTGATCCCCGCGCTGGCCGCCGCCGGCTATGACGTGACCGGCGCGAATGATACGGCCGAGGCGCTGCGGCTGCGCGATGGCGGGGAGATGTTCGATGCCATCGTCTCCGACATCGAGATGCCCGACATGGACGGGATCGATTTCGCCCGGGCGGTGCGCGCCGAGGGCCCCTGGGCGGCGCTGCCGCTGATCGCGCTGTCGGGCCGCAGCGAGCCGCAGGACATCGAGCGCGGCCGCGAGGCGGGCTTCACCGATTATGTCGGCAAGTTCCAGCGCGAGGCGCTGATCATCAGCCTGCAGCAATGCATGAGCGAACCGGTCGGGCCGTGAACGCCGCACCGCAACCCCGGAGCCCTGCCATGGACAAGAACGTGACCGACCACCGCAGCAGCGATGCGGCAACCCTCTCCGACGAGGAGGAGGCCTCCTTCGTCACCCTGACCGTCGGTGAGCAGCTCTGCGGTATCCCGGTGCTGGGGGTGCGCGACATCCTGGGCGAGCAGACCATCACCCGCATTCCGCTCGCCCCGCCGGAGATCGCCGGCAGCCTCAACCTGCGCGGGCGGATCGTCACCACGATCGACCTGCGCCGGCGGCTGCATCTGCCGCCGCCGCCGGCCGGGCTCAAGCGCATGTCCGTGGTCGCCGAACAGGGTGGCGAACTCTACGCGCTGCTGGTCGATCAGGTCTCCGAGGTGATGAGCCTGCCGGTCAGCCAGTTCGAACGCAACCCGCCGACGCTCTCGGCGTCCTGGGCGGCGTTCAGCCAGGGCATCTACCGGCTTTCGGGCCGGCTGATGGTGGTGCTCGATGTCGGGCGCCTGCTGGCGCTGGAACCGGTCGCCTGAGCGGCGCGAGGGCAGGAAAGTGAACCGTGTCTGTCTCGTCGTGGACGACAGCCGCGTCGTGCGCAAGGTCGCGCGCCGCATTCTGGAGGCGAACGGCTTTACCGTCGAGGAAGCCGAGGACGGCGCCCAGGCGCTGCGCAGCTGCCGCGACCATCTGCCCGGCTGCGTGCTGCTCGACTGGAACATGCCGGTGATGAACGGCATCGAGTTTCTCAAGATGTTGCGGGCGGAGTTCGGACCGGCGAATCCGCCCGTCGTGTTCTGCACCACCGAGAACGAGATGTCCTTCATCGAGCAGGCGATCGAGCAGGGCGCACAGGAATTCATCATGAAGCCGTTCGACGAAGAGATCCTGATCGGTAAGTTCGCCCAGGCTGGTCTGCTGTGAGTCTCGTCGCGATCCCCGCCACGGCGGCCGGCGCAGCCGCAAGGGCGGAGTGCGCCCGGGTGATGATCTGCGATGATTCGGCGGTGATCCGCGCCGCCCTGGCCCGCATCCTGGAAGCCGATCCGGCGATCCGCGTCGTCGCCCGCTCGAGCAACGGCCAGCAGGCCGTGGAGGAGGTCAAGCGCCAGCCGATCGATGTGCTGGTGCTCGATATCGAAATGCCGGTGCTCGATGGCCTCGCCGCCCTGCCGCTGTTGCTGCGGGCCGATCCGGGGCTGCGGGTGATCATGGCGTCGACCCTGACCACCCGGGGCGCCGACATCGCCATGCAGGCGCTGCGGCTCGGGGCGGCCGATTATCTGCCCAAGCCGTCGGCCAACGAGATCGCCGCCAATGGCGGCCCCGGCGGAGGGTTCGCCCACGAGCTGGTGGCCAAGGTGAAGGGGCTGGCAAAGCTGCGCCGCAGCTCCCTGAGGCCGGCCGCGCCGGCGCGGCCACGCGCGCCCCTGCGGCTGCGCCCGCCGCCCTCCCGTCCGGCGCGGCTGCTCGCGATCGGCAGTTCCACCGGCGGGCCCCAGGCGCTGTTCACCCTGGTCCAGGCGCTCGGCAAGGACATCAGGCTGCCGGTGGTGATCACCCAGCACATGCCGGCGGCCTTCACCGCGATCCTTGCCGAGCATATCGGCCGGCTGGGCTTCATGCCCTGCGCCGAGGCGCGGGAGGGTGAGCGGCTCGCGCCGGGGCGCATCTATCTGGCGCCCGGCGACCGGCATCTGCTGCTGCGCCAGGCCGGCGGCGGTCTGGAGGCGCGGCTGTCTTCGGATCCGCCGGAGAATTTCTGCCGCCCCGCCGTCGATCCGATGCTGCGCAGCGCGGCAGCGGCGCTGGACGGGCGGGTGCTGGTGGTGATGCTGACAGGCATGGGCCATGACGGGCTGGCCGGCACCCGCGCCGTGGTCGAGGGCGGTGGCGGCGCCATCGCCCAGGACGAGGCCACCAGCGTGGTCTGGGGCATGCCCGGCGCGGTCGCCGAAGCCGGGCTGTGCCATGCCGTGCTGCCCCTGCCGCGGATCGGCCCGGCGGTGATCGAGCAGTTGCGCGGGGCCACACCGTGAGCGTCGGGTTGTCGGCCGAGTCCTTCCGCGTGATCGCGGCGCTGCTCAAGACCCGCTCGGGCCTCGCGATCGGTCCGGACAAGCAATATCTTCTGGAAACCCGGCTCGGCCCGATCCTGCGCGAGGCGGGTCTGGCCGATCTCAATCAGCTGGCCCAGCGCCTGCGCGCCCCGGCGGCCGAGGCGCTGACCCGCCAGGTGGTCGAGGCGATGACCACCAACGAGAGCTTCTTCTTCCGCGACGACAAGCCCTTCGCCCATGTGCGCAACCAGGCGCTGCAGCTGCTGCACCAGGCGCGGGGGGCGGGCGTGCCGCTGCGCATCTGGTCGGCCGCCGCATCGACCGGGCAGGAGGCGTATTCGCTGGCGATGATCATCGCCGAAAGCCGCACCCTGCTCGGCAACCGGCCGGTCGAGATCATCGGCACCGATATCGCCGAGGCCCAGCTGGCCCGCGCGCGGGAGGGGCTCTACACCCAGTTCGAAGTGCAGCGTGGCCTGCCGATGCAGATGCTGGCCCGCTACTTCCGCAAGGATGGCGCGCAATGGCGGATCGCCGATGCGCTCCGCGCGATGGTCAGCTTCCGCAGCTGGAACCTGCTCACCGATCTGCGCCCGCTCGGCAGGTTCGACCTGGTGTTCTGCCGCAACGTGCTGATCTATTTCGATCAGCCCACCAAGGCGTCCGTGCTGTCGGCGATCGCCGCGCAGATGGCGCCCGACGGGATGCTCTATCTCGGCGGGGCCGAGACCGTGCTCGGCCTGTCCGACCGGTTCAGCGCGCTGCCCAGTGAACGTGGTGTCTATGCGTTGAGCGGATCGGTCGCGGGCGCCGCCCGCGTCGCATAGGGAAGGCGGCGGGCGGCGGTGCTGCGGCAAGCCCCCCCGGGGGGCGCTGACACCCCATCGCCCCCGGGGGGCGTTGACACCTATCA
>DAICZL010000589.1 GCA_027311165.1 bacterium | reverse complement strand
TTCACCTTCACCCGCTTCGGGCCGGAGGGGGAGGTGGAGGGCGATCCGGCGGTGCGGCGGGCGACCTCGCTGCTCGACTACGTGTTCCGCAATCTCGCCGCCAATTATCTGGGCCGCAATGACCTCGCCGAACCCGCGCCGGAGCCGGAAGACACGGTCGGCGGCGGTGCCGCCGACCGCGCGCCGCTGCTGCCGCTCGATCTGCCGCCAAGGGCGCGCCGGCGGGGGCTGACACTGGTGGGGACAGCGCAAGAACGGCCAGGCCCCCATGGCCCCTCCGGACCCGCGACCCCAGGGGGAACCCCCCAGCGAAAGGGGTCTGGGGCCAAGGCCCCAGCGGGTTTCCAAAGGGCAGAGCCCTGTGGCCTTGCCGTCGCGCCGACAGTCTGGCGCAGAACATTCAGCAGGAGAACGAGGCATGGCGGGAAAGATCGCGGAGAGGCTGGCGGAGCTGGGGATCACGCTGCCCACGCCGATGGCGCCGATCGCCAATTATATCCCGTTCAGCCGCAGCGGCAGTCTGATCGTGGTGTCCGGCCAGGTGCCGGCGGTGGACGGCAAGATCGCATACACCGGCAAGGTCGGCGCCGAGCTCAGCGTGGAGCAGGGCCAGGCGGCGGCGCGGCAATGCCTGATCAACGTGCTGGTGCATCTGCAGGCGGCCTGCGCGGGCGATCTGGACCGCGTGCAGCGCGTGCTTCGCCTGGGCGGCTTCATCGCATCCCCTGCCGGCTTCACCCAGCATGCGCTGGTGATGAACGGCGCATCGGATCTCGCGGTCGCGGTGTTCGGCGAGGCCGGGCGGCACGCCCGCACCACGATCGGCGTGTCCTCGCTGCCGGCCGACGCGGCGGTGGAGGTCGAGGGGATGTTCGAGATCGCCTGAGGCCCGGGGCCCGCCGGCTCAGGGCCAGCGCACTTCTGGTGGCAGGCTCATCAGGATCGCCTCGGTATTGCCGCCGGTCTTCAGGCCGAACAGCGTGCCGCGGTCGTGGATCAGGTTGAACTCCACGTAGCGGCCGCGGCGGATCAGCTGGTGGTCGCGTTCCTCCGAGGTCCAGCTCCGGCCCATGCGCCTGCGCACGATCGCGGGGTAGGTCTCCAGGAAGGCGAGCCCGACATCGCGGGTGAAGGCGAAATCGGCCTCGGCGTCGCCGGTGAAATGGTGGTCGAAGAAGATGCCGCCCGCCCCACGGGGCTCGCCGCGATGGGGCAGGAAGAAGTAGCGGTCGCACCACGCCTTGAACCGCGGATAGTAGTCCGGGTCGTGGCGGTCACAGGCGGCGCGGAAGCCGGCATGGAACTGCGCCGCGTCCTCGATCGCGGCGTCGGTCTCGAGCCGCATCGGCGTCAGATCGCCGCCGCCGCCGAACCAGCCCTTGGTGGTGACCAGCATGCGCGTGTTCATATGCGCCGCCGGCACGTGCGGGCTGTGCATATGCGCGACCAGGCTGATGCCGCTGGCCCAGAAGCGCGGGTCCTCGGCGGCGCCGGGGATCTGGGCGCGAAATTCCGGGCTGAATTCGCCCCAGACGGTGGAGACGTTCACGCCCACCTTCTCGAACACCCGTCCGCGCATCACGCTGATCACGCCGCCACCGCCGTCGCTGCCATCCTCGGTCGGGCGCTGCCAGGGCGTGCGTTCGAACCGGCCGGGGGCGAGGCGTTCGGGACGGTGGGGGGCGCCGCCGGGGAATTGCGGGGCGTGATCGTCCTCGATCGCCTCGAAACTGGCACAGAGCCGGTCGCGCAGCTCCTCGAACCAGGCCCGCGCTCTCTGGCGCAGCGCCAGATGCGGGGGCTGATCGGCCCCGGAGGGCGGCTCTGATCTGGCGGCACTGGCGCTCATGTCGTCCTGCTTGCTCCGGCTGCAGTGTTTTCCCGCCCCCGGACGTGTTGCAGGGGCGAATTGCGACACCTAGTATGGACCACGAGCGCGACCGGAAGCGACCCCCGGTAGCGCGGCATTTTTCGCGCAGCGCCCGATCCGGCGCACCGAGGGGATGATGGCCGACACTGCCGCAACCACCGCGAACACCGCTCACGAGACGGGAGCGGGGGTTCCTAAACGCGATTTCATGAAGCTGCTGGCCGGGGCCGGCGCCGCGGTCGGGCTGGGCGCGATCGCCTGGCCGCTGATCGACTCGATGAACCCGGCGCAGGACGTGCTGGCGATGTCCTCGACCGAGGTCGATCTCAAACCGATCGTCGCCGGGCAGGCCATCACCGTGCTGTGGCGCGGCAAGCCGATCTTCGTGCGCCACCGCACGGCGGCCGAGATCAAGGAAGCGGCGGACGTGAACGTCTCTGAACTGCGCGATCCGCAGACCGATGCGGCACGGGTTCAGAAGGGCCACGACACGTGGCTGGTGGTGGTCGGTATTTGCACCCATCTCGGCTGCGTGCCTCTCGGCAACAAGCCGACCGATCCGCGCGGGGAATATGGCGGCTGGTACTGCCCCTGCCATGGCAGCCAGTACGACACGTCCGGGCGCATCCGCAAAGGTCCCGCCCCGCTCAACCTGGCGGTGCCGGACTATGCGTTCGAGAACGACACCAAGATCAAGATCGGCTGATCAGCCAAAAGCACGGGGTTCACGACATGGTCGGCCTGCACAAGAGTGAGTTTGCCAACCCGGTGGTCAACTGGATCGACCAGCGACTGCCGCTGTTCTCCATGATGAAAAACGAGTACAGCAGCTTTCCTACGCCGAAGAACTTCAATTATTTCTGGAATTTCGGCGCCCTGGCCATGATCAATCTGATGATCATGGTCGCCACCGGCGTATTCCTGGCGATGCACTACACGCCGAATACCGCGATGGCTTTCGACAGCGTCGAGCGGATCATGCGCGACGTGAATTACGGCTGGCTGTTGCGCTACGTTCACATGAACGGCGCCTCGATGTTCTTCATCGTGGTGTATATCCACATCTTCCGTGGTCTGTATTACGGCTCCTACAAGAATCCGCGGGAATTGCTGTGGATGCTGGGTGTCGTGATCCTGCTGCTGATGATGGCCACTGCCTTCATGGGCTATGTGCTCCCCTGGGGGCAGATGTCCTATTGGGGTGCGACCGTCATCACTAACCTGTTTTCGGCCTTTCCGGTTGTCGGTGAGTCGATCGTGACCTGGCTGTGGGGGGGGTTCTCGGTCGATAACGCGACGCTCAACCGGTTCTTCAGCCTGCACTATCTGCTGCCGTTCGTGATCATCGCCGTGGTGTTCCTGCACGTCATCGCCCTGCACATCACGGGGTCGAACAACCCGCTGGGCATTGAGCCGAAAGGGCCGCAGGACACGATCCCGTTCCATCCATACTACACGATCAAGGACAGTGTGGGGATGTGCGTGTATCTGACGGTGTTCGCAATTCTGGTGTTCTTCGCCCCCAATTTTCTAGGCCATCCGGACAACTACATCCCCGCCAATCCGCTGGCGACGCCGGCCGACGTCGTGCCGGAATGGTATTTCCTGCCCTACTACGCGATCCTGCGGTCGGTGCCGAACAAGCTGATCGGCGTGCTGATGCTGTTCGGCTCGATCGGGGTGATGTTCATCCTGCCCTGGCTGGATACCAGCCCGGTGCGCAGCGCCCGCTTCCGGCCGATCTATCGCCAGCTGATCTGGGTGTTCGTGATCGATTGCCTGGTGCTGGGCTATGTCGGCGCCAAGCCCCCGCAGGGATCGATCCTGCTGATCGGCCGGGTCGCCACCGCCTATTACTTCCTGCACTACCTCGTGATCCTGCCGCTGCTGGGCAAGCTCGAGCGTCCCTTGCCGCTGCCGGAAAGCATCAGTCAGCCGGTGACGCGCGGGGGCGGTCCGCTGCCGGCCGGCGCCGCCGCCACGCCGATGGAGAAAGTCTGATGCGCCGTCCTCTCCGCCTGCGCACCGTCCTGCTGCACGGGGCCGCAGTGCTGCTGGCCGCAGCCCTCGCGCACCCGGCTCCCGCCGCCGAGACGGCCGAGCCGGTGGCGCAGAGCTGGAGCTTCAGCGGACCGTTCGGCGGGCTCGACCTGGCGGCCGCACAGCGCGGCTTCCAGATCTACAAGGAGATCTGCTCGAACTGCCACTCGATGAACCAGCTCTACTATCGCAATCTGTCGGGCATCGGACTGTCGGAAGACCAGATCAAGGCGATCGCCGCCAGCTTCACCGTGCCGAAGGGGGTGGACGACCAGGGCCAGCCGGTGGAGGGCCCGGCCCTGCCGTCCAGCCATTTCCACGCCCCCTTCCCCAATCCCGAAGCGGCCCGCGCCGCCAATAACGGGGCGCTACCGCCGGATCTATCGGTGATCGTCAAGGCGCGCGAGGGTGGACCCGATTACATCTATGGAATCCTGACCGGCTATGCCGACCCGCCCCCCGATATGAAAATGGGCGACGGCATGATGTACAACAAGCAATATCCCGGAAATCAGATCGCGATGCCGCAGCCGCTGCAGGACGGTAGCGTCACCTACACCGACGGCACGCCCAATACGCTCAGCCAGGAAGCCCACGACGTGGTCACCTTCCTGACCTTTGCCGCCAACCCGGAAATGATCGAGCGCAAGCGCATGGGCGTGCGCATCGTGCTGTTTCTGGTGATGATGACCGGGGTCACCTATGTGGTGAAGCGCAAGATCTGGGCCGACCTGCACTGATCCCGCAGGCCGCGGCGACGCAGCGAGCATGACCACGGGGAGCACGTCCACGGGAGCGCCGATGATCGGCATCATCGGCGGCTCCGGCCTCTACGATATCGAGGGGCTGGAGGACAAAGCCTGGCAATCGGTGGAAACGCCCTGGGGCAGCCCGTCCGACGCCCTGCTGTTCGGCCGGCTGGGCGGGGTCTCCTGCGTGTTTCTGCCCCGCCACGGGCGCGGCCACCCGCTCTCGCCCAGCCACCTGAACTACCGCGCCAATATCGACGCGCTGAAACGCGTCGGCGTCACCGATGTGCTGTCCCTGTCGGCCGTCGGCAGCCTGCGCGAGGATCTGCCGCCGGGACATTTCGTTATCGTCGATCAGTTCATCGACCGCAGCTTCGCCCGCCGGAAGAGCTTCTTCGGCGAGGGGTGCGTGGCCCATGTGTCGATGGCCGACCCGGTGTGCCGCCGCCTCGGCGATGCGCTGGAAGGGGCGGCGCGCGGCCTGGGCCTGCCGGTCACGCGTGGGGGCACGTATCTGGTGATGGAGGGCCCGCAATTCTCCACCCGGGCGGAAAGCGCGCTCTACCGGTCCTGGGGCTGCAGCGTCATCGGCATGACCAACATGCCCGAGGCCAAGCTCGCCCGCGAAGCCGAGCTCTGCTACGCGACCGTCGCCATGGTGACCGATTTCGACTGCTGGCACCCCGACCACGACCACGTCACCGTCGAGCAGGTGGTCAAGGTGCTGTTCGGCAACGCCGACAAGGCGCGCGAACTGGTGCAGGCGGTGGTGCCGGCGATCGGCGCGCCCCGCCCGGCCTGCCAGGCCGGCTGCGGCCACGCGCTGGACAATGCCATCATCACCGCGACCCATATGCGCGATCCGGCACTGATGGCGCGGCTGGATGCGGTGGCGGGCCGGTTGCTGAGATAGACGGCAAGGTCAAAGGGACCCGCCCTTTGAAAACCCTCCAAGGCCCTGGGGCTCCCTTGCCCCGGATCGCCTGAACCGGTTCCGCCCCTATGAACGCGGGGCCAGGGCAGATCTCCAGCCTCCCTCGGGCCAGCCAGCCTTCCTCAGGCCAAATTGACCCGGAAGAAATCCAGAGTGCGCGCCCGCGCCAGCTTTGCATCGGCCGCGCTGTAGCTCGCCCGTTCCTCGCAGCCGAAGCCATGGCCAGCGCCGGGATAGATGAAGATCGGCAGTCCCGGCTGGGCCGCGCGGATCGCCTCGACATCATCGAGCGGGATCGAGGCATCGGTCTCGCCGAAATGCAGCTGCACCGGGCAATTGGGCGTCTCGTGCCTGGTGGCGGCGATGCCGCCGCCATACCAACCCACGGCGGCGGCGAAAGTGGTGCTGCGGGTCGCCCCCAGCCAGGCCACGGTACCGCCCCAGCAATAGCCGACGATGCCGATGCGCTTGCCTGCCAGCTCGTCGGCGGCCGCCTGGATATCGGCGAGCGTCCCGGCCTCGGGCACCCGGGCGCGCAATTCGCGGCCGCGGGCGATATCCTCAGGGCCATAGCCCAGCTCCACGCCGCGTTCGGCACGGTCGAACAGCGCCGGGGCGACGACCGCGAAACCCTCCTCGGCGAAGCTGTCGCAGACATGGCGCATATGGCGGTTCACGCCGAAGATTTCCTGGATCACCACCAGGCCACGATCGGCCCTGGCAGGTCCTGCGGCATAGGCCGACAGATGATGCCCATCCGCCGCCTCAAGCTCGATCAGCTTGCCCATCGCGTCCTCGCTCGCTGCCGGTTGTTCTCGGATCACACTCGGGGCACAATGAACCCGTGGCCGAGATCGTCAACCTGAACCGGGCCCGCAAGCGCCTTGCGCGGGCGGCGGCGGAACGGACGGCAGAACAGAACCGCGCCCGCTTCGGCCGGACCGGAACGCAGAAGGCGGCCGAAGCCCAGGACGTCGCGCGGCGCGCCGCGGTGCTGGACGGAGCGCGGCTCGACCAGGCCGGAGAACGGCCGACCCCGGCCCGGCCAGGGCAGCAACGGAGCAGCATGATGACCAAGGACAGCAAGCAACTGATGGCGGACGCCGCGACCGTCGTGCCCAGCATCACGGTGACGGAGGCGACCGCGCTGCTGGGCAGCCCAGATGTGGTGTTCATCGATGTCCGCGAACGCGTCGAGATCGCCGCCGGCGGCACCATCCCCGGGGCGGTACACGCGCCGCGGGGCTTCCTGGAATTCCTGGCCGACCCGTCGAGCCCGATGCACAAGCCGGAACTCGCATCCGGCAAGCGGCTGGTGGTGTTCTGCGCCTCTGGCGGGCGGTCGATGCTGGCGGGCAAGACGCTCGCGGAAATGGGGATCGGCCAAGTCTGCAGCATGGCTGGCGGGTTCACCGCCTGGAAGGCCACCGGCGGAGAAACCGCTCCGGGCTGAGCCGCGGCAAGGACACGACGAGCCGCCCCCTCTCCGCCCGCCATCCGGTCCCGGCCGCGCCGCGGGCACGCGAACCGCGCGCGACGAGGCTGGGTGGCTCACGCGGCGGCGGGGGCTGCCCGCCGGAACGGAGGTCTCCGCCGGCGGATCGACGATCCTCCCGATCCGGAGTCGCAATGCAGGCGTCGGGATGGCGGCCTCCCCGCGCCTGGACCGCCCGACCTCGATCGCCCTTCCAGCGCGATGCCAGCGGATCCGATCGAACCGAAAACGATCTCCCGGGCGTCTGCGCCGATCCAGACCTCCGGCAGCGCCATGTCGGTCGAGTCGGCAGGCCAGGGCGCGCGATGCGGCCCTCACCGCACCGGCGATCGCCCCCCGACCTGCTGGCCCGGCACGGGACATCGCCCCTTCACGCGAGCAGGCCCGGGCACCGCCCCGAGGCGTCCCGCAATCTGCCGGGTTCCTCCGACAGCGATGGGGGCAGAGCTCGCCTTCCCGCCCGCCCTTTGGATTTGCCTCCGACACGTTGGCCCGCCAGATCCGCCCCCGGGAAATTTGCAACGTATTGCAACGTCCCCTGCCGCAAAGCCTGCGGCCTTCCTATGCTTCCTGGCATGGAACAGACCCCCCACATCCTGGTGGTGGACGATGATCGCGAGATCCGCGATCTGCTCGCCCGCTTTCTGGAACGCAACCGCCTGCGCGTCACCGCCGTGCGCGACGGGCGCGAAGCCCGCAGCGTCTGGACGCAGAACCATTTCCACCTGGTGGTGCTCGATCTGATGCTGCCCGGCGAGGGCGGGCTGGAGATCGCCCGCTGGATGCGCTCGGAAGGCGACGTGCCGATCGTCATGCTGACCGCGCTCGGCGAGGAGACCGACCGGATCATCGGGCTCGAGCTCGGCGCCGACGATTACGTGCCCAAGCCGTTCAACCCGCGGGAACTGCTCGCCCGCATCCGCGCCGTGCTGCGCCGGGCGGGAGAGACCGGCAGCGCCCGCGCCGACCCCAACGCCAGGCTGCTGCGCTTCGCCGGCTGGGAGCTGGAGCCGGCCCGCCGCCGCCTGCTCAACCCCGAAGGGGTGGAGGTGCCGCTGACCGGGGGCGAGTACGACCTGCTGATCGCCCTGCTCGAGCGTGCCAACCGGGTGCTGACCCGCGACATGCTGCTCGATCTGCTGCGCGGCCGCCAGGCCGGGCCGTTCGACCGGGCGATCGATGTCGCGGTCAGCCGGCTGCGCCGCAAGCTGGAGGATGACGGCCGCCACGCCCAGCTGATCAAGACCGGCCGCGGCGGCGGCTATGTGCTGGCGGCGACGGTCGAGCGGGCGTGACGCTGGGCCTGTGGCCGCGCAGCCTCGCCGCCCGCACGGCCTTCGTGCTGCTGGTGGGCCTCGCCGTGGTGCAGGTGGCCGGGCTGACGATCCATGCGTTCGACCGGATGGACCTGCAGCGCCAGGGCCAGGCGCGCGACATAGCGACCCGGGTGATGAGCCTCTACCGCTCGATCGTGCTCACCCCGCCGCCGCAGCGCGAGGCGGTGCGGCGCGACCTGGAACGCCCGCCCGACCTG
>DAICZL010000577.1 GCA_027311165.1 bacterium | reverse complement strand
GGCTGACCGATACCGAAGGCTCATTCGAGGTGACGGTGTTCAGCGAGGTGCTGGCCCGTGTCCGCGACCGGCTGGTGGCGGGCAGCGCGCTGCTGGTCACCGTCGATCTGCGCCAGGAGGACGAGGCGCTGCGGATTACCGCGCACGAGATCGCCGCGCTGGACCAGGCCGCGGCGGCGGCAGGGGCGGGGATGCGGGTCTGGCTGGCACGCACCGAGGCGGTGGCGCATATCCGCGCCTTGCTCGGCCGGGAAGGTGCGGGGCGGGGCAGGGTCAGGCTGCTGCCGAAGATCGATGACGCGCGCCGGGTGGAAATCGCACTTCCCGGCGGGTTCAACGTGACGCCGCTGCTGGTCCAGGCGATCAAGCTGCTGCCCGGTGTGGAGCGGGTGGAGGAGGTATGATCCCGGACTACCCGCGGGAATGCCGGTATTCTCGCGCCAGATGGTCGAAGCCGTTGTGCCGATCGGCACTGGATCGGAAGTGTCGGCGCGCCCGTCTCCACTCCCCCGAACGGGGATCGGATGGGGTTCTTCGCGGAGCGATTCGGAGCCGAAGCCGGATGTTCACGCCCGCCGCCTGACCTTGGCGGCGGGCCCGGGTCGCAGGCGGGCAGGAGACTTTCCCAACCTCATCGCGGGCATGGCGCCCACCGCCGAGGGAAACCCGGGGCGCCTCGCGGGGCAGCGGTCATGGCGCGGTGCGGCGCGTCACTGCGGGGCGGATGCCTCGGCTTCCTTGATCCGCTGTTCGGCCAGGTCCCGCCAGGGTGCATCCTTGCCAGCCGCCGCCAGCGCCTGTCGGAACAGGGCCACCGCCTCCGGCGTTACCCGCTGCGCGCCGCGCGAGAGCGCCTCCGCGGTACGGGCGGCCAGGGTCGCGTCGAAGCGGATCGCCAGCGCCTGCTGATACGCTGCCGCGGCCGCGTCCCAATGGTCGCGTCCCTCCTCGGCATGGCCGAGCAGCAGATAGCCTTGTCGCGTCTGGTCGCCATGCGGGTCCATCAGCATCAGCCGGTTGCGGAGCTGGGCGATCAGCGCGTCCTCGTCGCGCTGCTGGGCCTTTCGCTCGGCGAACGGCACCGAGGGCACGCCCGGCGCGCCGCCCACCAGATAAAGGCCGAACGCGGCCGCCGGCACCAGGCCCAGCGCCAGCAGCCCCGGCAGCCGCGCCGCGCGCTCGGGCGTCGCGTCCTCGGTGCCGGCCGCCGCCAGCAGGCGACGCTGCACCTCCAGCGTGGCGCTGGCATGTTCGGCGGCGCCGATCCGGTTCTCGGCCAGGTCGCGGTCGAGTTCGGCAAGCTGCGCGCGGTGCAGCGCCAGAGCGGCTTCACGCCGGCCGCGCGCGGCCCGGCCACGTCTCAGCGTGAGGGCGAGCGGCGCCAGGGCAGCCACCGCCAGCAGAGCAAGAACGACCCAGATCACGGTTCCAGCAATTTCCCCAGTTGGCGCCGCTCGGCTTCCGACAGCGGCGCCGGCGGCACGCCCGACAGGCGGCGGCGCGACAGCCAGACCGCGCCCGCGCCGGCCAGCACCGCCAGCAGCGGCGAGCCCCAGAGCAGCAGCGTCGCCGGCTTGAAGGGCGGCCGCAGCCGCACGAAATCGCCGTAGCGGGCGACCATCCAGTCCATTACCTGGGCATCGCTGTCCCCGGCCACCACCCGCTGGCGGATCACCCTGCGCAGATCGCGGGCCAGATCGGCTTCGGATTCTTCCACGCTTTCGTTCTGGCAGACCAGGCAGCGCAGCTGGTGGCCGATCGCTTCGGCGCGGGTTTCCTGGGCGGGGTTTGGCAGCATCTCGGCGGGGTTGCTCACCGCGAAGGCCGGGGCGGCGGCCAGCAGGAACAGGGCCAGGGCACCGCCCCAGCGTCCGGTCGCAATCCGCCGGCGAGTACCGGCACCGGCGTTCTGTATCCGTTCGCGATCGGCCGTCCGTGTCATGCGTAGGTCTTCAGCAGGGGCATCAGAACCTGTTCCACCGTCTCGGGGGCCAGGCCGCCGGCCCAGCGCCAGCGCACGATGCCCTGGCGGTCGATCAGGTAGGTCTCCGGCACGCCGTACAGGCCGAAATCGATCGCCACCCGCCCGGGTTCATCGCGCGCCAGCCGGACGAACGGGTTGCCGTAGCGCTCCAGGAACCGCGCCGCGTCCTCCGTCTTGTCCTTGTAGGCAATTCCCCACAGCGGGACGTCGCGGCGGCGCAGCGCCATCAGTGTCTGTGCCTCCTCGATGCAGGGTATGCACCAGGAGGCGAAGAAATTCACCACCACCGGCGTTCCAGCGGCACGGATATCGGCGCTGGAGAAGCCCTCGCCGGGCGGCTGGGCGGGCAGGGCGAAGTCCGGCATCGGCTTGCCGACCAGCGGGCTCGGCACCGCGCGGGGATCGAAACTGCCTTTTTCCATCCGGTCCAGCATCGCCCAGAACGCCGCCCCGCCGGCAGCGGCGATCCCCAGCGGGGCGAGCAGCAACAGCCGGCGCCGCGCGTCCATGGTCAGGCCACGACCGCGCCGGCCGGCCGGCGCGCCGGCGCGCCG
>DAICZL010000567.1 GCA_027311165.1 bacterium | reverse complement strand
CTCCGTCGGCAGTATCCGGACTCACCCTATGTGTTTGTCAGCGAGCGCGGTGGACCCCTGACGCCGGCGACGTTTCGGAAGCTCTTGGCGCGCGCCGGCGAACTCGCAGACCTCCCCTTCCCCATCCACCCGCACATGCTGCGCCACGCCGCCGGCTACAAGCTCGCCAACGACGGCCACGACACCCGTGCGATCCAACACTATCTCGGGCATCGCAACATCACGCACACCGTGCGCTACACCGAGCTCTCGCCGGAACGGTTTAAGGACTTTTGGAAGGATTGATCACGCACGATCTACAAGACGCATGACTTTTTCGAGGATTCGATACGAATCGGCGCTCGATTCGTGATCAGCATGGCGGCAAAGTTTGTCCATGGCGATTCATCAACTGATCGTTTCGGCGCTCTCGCGTGCCCGCGGCGATCATGCGGTGGCGGTAGCGGCTCGGTATTCCGGCGAGACGATGCGTGATCACCATACCGGAGTCCTCTATGACGGCTCGGTCGAAACGGGCGTTGTCTACCGCGAGATCATCGGGCCCGTACCGGATGGTGAACCCGCCTGGTGGCGGGATCGGCAAACCTTGTGGAATACGGCGGAACAGCGCGAGTCGCGCACCAATTCCCGTGTTGCGCGCGATTGGCTGATCGGCTTGCCACACGAACTCGACGACGACACCAGAATCGATCTCACCCGGGATTGGGCCCGCTTCATCGCGACGCGTTACGGTGTGGCCGTCGATCTCAGTGTGCACCGACCGTCCGCCGCGGGGGACCCGCGCAATCACTATGCGCGCTTGTTATCGACGACACGCCTCGTGACGTGCACCGGACTGGGGTCTAAAGCCAGCATTGAGGGAACCGGCAACCCGCAGAGTGGGCCGCGGGAACTGCAACTATTGCATCAGCATTGGAGCGGACTGGTACACGCCGCTGTCAGCCGTAACGCCGTCAAGGCGCATGTCACCGGCGCGGAATGGGCTGCTAGCGACCCGTGACTCATGCAGCTTGTTGCCGGCACGGGCCCATTACGCGCTGCGACGCGGTTCGGTCTCTCGGTCCAGCGCATCGAGCGCCTGTGCAAGGAGTTCGCCGAGCGGTGTCTGCCTCGCATCGGCCATCTGATAAAGCCGCGCGATGACCTGCGCGGTCGCTTTGATGTTGATCTGTTGGTTGCGTCCGGTCTTGTAGCGCCGACCCGCACGACGCGGCGCCGCCTTGCCCACCGAACGACTCGGAAATCCACTCGCCTCGGCAAATTCGTCGATCTGTTCCGTCGCGACGGACTGCGTGGCCTTTGGCTTCGGTGCGAATGCCGGCAGCTTCTCGACATCCGCAAAGGGGTTCGCGCGCGTGCTGCTCATGCGACTTTCACTCCGCTCTTTTGGGCGCCGCTCACTGCGGCCAGGCCGCGCACGATTTCCGCGGCGTATTCCTCGACATTCGCCTGCGCCTTGTCCAGGTTCGCGACCTCGCGAGGATCGATGCTCTGCAGCGGTTGGCGAAACGAGAACACCGCGCGGAAGGCCTCGCGATCGTGGAGTTCGGTCTGCATCACCGGGATTCCCGCCTCGATCAGCCCTTGCTGGATGTGCGACATCGTACGGGTACGGATCACCGGGTTCGTGCGCGTGAGCAGCACCGCATAGGGCAGCGCCCTGCCCGTCATCTTCTCGCGCTGCTTGATCACCTTGATCGCCCGGCTCGCCTGCTCGGCATCGAGCTGCGAACCCTGGATCGGGATCACCGCGAGATCGGCCTGAGAAACCGCGAGCACGACGATCTTCGCGGCCGTACCCTCGAGATCGACGATCACGATCGGCGTCTTCTCGGCCGCCGCCTCGATGCGATCAATGATGTTCTCTTCATCGACATCCGAGACCACTGAAAGTCGGGATGGCGCGTGCCCGCCGGCGGACCAGGCCCTGATCGGACGATTCGGATCGGCATCGATCAGCGTCACGTCGTAGGCCATCGCGAGCTGATTGGCGAGCAAGAGCGCCGCGGTGGTTTTGCCGACCCCTCCTTTGGGGCTCACGAAGACGATCGTTGGCATGGACGCGCCTGGCTACAGCGAATGGACGATCGAAGGATACCAGATAGCTACCAGTAGCTACCAGATATCTTATTAGTACTAGATAGCTACTAGATAGTTTTCTGGTGTCCTACATCCTTAGGAGCTTTTGGTAGTATTGAGCACTCCGGAATCAGGACTTTTACCCAATGGACAATCCAACCTTTGAGAAGCTTTCCATCACGTTGCCCACGGAAATGGCGAGGGTCATCCGCGAGAAGGTGGGAGCCGGCGGATATGGCTCGGCCAGCGAAGTGATCCGGGAAGCGATGCGTGGCTGGCTCGATCGGCAGCGCCGGCTCGCGGCGCTCGACGCCTCGATCGCGCGCGGCCTGGCTGACGCGGACGCCGGCCGCATCCAGGACCTCGAAGGGGTCCGCCAGGAGTTGCGGGAGAGGTTCGCTTCCAAAGAGCAACCGTAACGGATGCGCGTCGTCATCACGGAGGGCGCCAAGCGCGACCTCATCGCGATCGGCGAGGAGATTCGACGCGAAGCACCGACCCGCGCCGATCCCTTCGTTCAGGCTCTCCTTGATCACTGCGAGCAGCTCGCCGAGCAGCCGCGACGCTATCCGCTCGTCCCGCGCTACGAAGATCGGGGAATCCGACGCTGCGTCCATGGGAACTATCTGATCTTTTACCGAGTGCACCCGGAGCGGGTGGACGTGATTCACGTCCTACACGGTGCCAGGGACTACGAGACGCTGCTGTTTCCCGACACCTGAGCGCGGAATGAGGTCTACACTACAGGACGGTCATGATCGGGGAGGGCGGCTCGAATGAGCGAGGATAATCGCCGGAACGATGACCCCAAGAAACCCGGTCTGCAGCCGGTGCTCGATATCCTGCCTGGAACCTTGAAGTCGCGGCGCACCCTGCGCCATTCCGTGCGAACGGTCGATCCGTTTCTGGTCGATCCGAACGCCGACGGACCGATCCTCTACCAGCACTCGGTACTGTGTCAGACCTGTCTGCCGTTCCGCGACCCTGGGCAGGAGATCCGCACCTGGAAACGTTCCAACGGCATCGTGAGCCTCGTGGTCGCCGCCGGCCAAGCGTTCCATCCGGACACACGGCGATTCGTCGATGTCGGCTTGCCGTATGGCCCGAAGCCGCGCCTCGTGCTCTATCACCTGAACGCCGAGGCGTTGCGCACTCAGTCCCCCTACATCGAGCTCGAGGACAGCCTGACCGCGTTCGTGAAACGGACCCTGGGGCTGGATCCCAAGGGCCGCAACATCCGCACCGTCAAAGATCAACTCTCCCGACTGTCCGCCTCGGACTTTCGAATCGGTACCGTCACCGCAGACAATTGAGTGGGAGTGAGGGGTCTCGCGGTGCGATAGTAGGCCGGAACTGCGATAGATGCAGGTCTGGGTATTCGGCCAGGTCCCGCCAAAACCCGACTCAGTGATTGCCCATTCGTCGATATCTGTTTGAACGCAGGCGATTACGCTTGCGGGAGCTGAGGACTGGCGGTGTAGCTTGCGTGGTCCCTGCCAGCTTCCGGGACGCGCTGCATGCCGGCCGCCGCCAGTGCGCAGCGGTCACGCGCGCCACCGTTTATCGATCCATCGGACTATGCACAGCATCGGCCCGAGGCAACCCTGCTGTATGGCCTGGTCGAGCAAAACTATCCGGACTTTCGTGAACTGCGGGCGAGGGAAGGTCGGTCGCTTCCCGACTATGTGCAGGAGGAGTTCGACGCCTATCTGAAGTGCGGTCGGCTGGAGGAGGGCTTCCTGCGCGTGCGCTGCGGGAGCTGCCACGCCGAGAAGCTCGTTGCGTTAAGCTGCAAGAAGCGCGGGTTCTGTCCCTCGTGCGGTGGCCGACGCATGGCCGAGACGGCGGCACTACTGGCCGATGAGGTGCTGCCGGAGCGACCGCTGCGGCAATGGGTGTTGTCGCTCCCATATGCTTTGCGCTATCTGCTAGCGACGGATCCGGATTTGTTGACGTTGGTACTGCGCACCGTGTACCGCGCGATTTCCGGCTTCCTGCTGAAGAAGGCGGGTTTGGCACGCTCCGCCGGCTACCCCGGTGCCGTGACGCTGATCCAGCGCTTTGGTTCAGCGCTGAACCTGAACATTCACTTTCATATGATCTTCCTGGACGGCGTATTCGTGCCTGTCGAGGGCGCGCCGCCCGTGTTCCAACAGGTGTCCGGGCCAACGGTCAGTGAGCTGCAGGTGTTGGTGCAGCAGATCGGCGCACGCATCGGTCGGGTGCTGGAGCAGCGCGGACTCATCGAGCGCGACCTGGAGAACGCCTGGCTGGCCACGCAGGGATCAGAAGGCCCGCTGGACGATCTGATCGGTCACTCGATCACCTATCGCGTCGCAGTGGGTCCACGCACGGGGCAGAAGCTGTTCACGCTGCAGACGGTGCCTGCCAGGGCTGAAGAGCCCGAGCAGCCGAGCGATGGCCGAGGCGCAGCCCAGGCGGGCGGGTTCTCGTTGCATGCGGGCCTGGACATCCAGCCGCAGCAGCGCGAGAAGCTCGAACGGCTGTGCCGCTACGTGAGCCGCCCGCCGATTGCCGTGGAGCGACTGGCGCTGACTTCATCCGGGCTGGTGCGCTACCAGCTCAAGACCCCCTACCGCGACGGCACCACGCACATCGTGCTCGACCCGCTGGATCTCATGGCGCGCCTTGCCGCGCTGGTTCCGCCACCGCGGATGCACCTGACGCGGTTCCATGGAGTGTTCGCGCCGCACAGCAGGTTGCGTGCGGCGGTGACGCCGGCGCACCGGGGTGTGGGCGGCAAAGGGGATCAGCTCGATGCGGACAGGCCTCTCACGCCGCGCCACGTGGCCATGACCTGGGCGCAGCGCCTCAAGCGCGTGTTTGGCATTGATATCGACACCTGCGCGCGCTGCGGCGGCAAGCTCAAGGTGATCGCCAGCATCGAGGAGCCGGAGGTCATCGCGAGGATGCTGGCGCATCGGGAGAAGAGCGCGCCAGAACAACACCCGGCAGAGTTGCCGCTTGGGGCACGGGCACCGCCGCAACAGAGGCGGCTGATCTGAGCCCTCTGGAGCCAGGCTTCTGATCGCTTGCGGCCGCGGAACCGGCAGCGGGCTGTGGCGCCTTCGTGCCGAGGTCAGCTCGTCCGGTGGCAGCACCGCCCGGGATGCGCGCGAAGCGCACAGATTCTCTAGTACCGGGCCCCGCCTCAGGCCTGCCGGCGCTGTGCCCAGGCCGCTCCCGCTCCTGAGCGCATGGGGTTCAGGCAAACAGACCGGTACACTGTGGCAGGGCAGGTGCTTTGAAAGTACTATCCGC
>DAICZL010000564.1 GCA_027311165.1 bacterium | reverse complement strand
GGATTGGGCATGGGGTTTCCTCGGTGCAGGTCGCCATGCTGGCGCTTTGGCCTGGCGGCGTCGAGGGGTGGAGGGCGGAAGGCACGGCCCCGCCTTGCCGGTGCGAGACTGGCGCGGCCGGGCGCGCATCCCCACATCGATCGCACCGTCAGAAAAGGGAAGCCTGGCATGATCGATCTATGGAGCTGGCCCACGCCGAACGGGCAGAAGGTGCATATGATGCTGGAGGAATGCGGTCTGCCCTATCGGGTCATTCCGGTCGATATCGGTGCGGGCGAGCAGTTCCAGCCGGAATTCCTGGCGATCACGCCCAATCATCGCATCCCCGCGATCGTCGATCCGGAGGGTCCGGACGGGCACAGCCTGGCGCTGTTCGAGTCCGGGGCGATCCTGATTTATCTGGCCGAGAAGACCGGCCGGTTCCTGCCGCAGGACAAGGCGGGGCGGTATGTCTGCCTGCAGTGGCTGATGTTTCAGATGGGCGGTGTGGGGCCGATGTTCGGTCAGTACAATCATTTCGTAGACTACGCGCCCGAGCAGCTGCCCTATGCGATCGAGCGCTATACGAAGGAGGTGGGCAGGCTGCACCGGGTGCTGGAGAAGCGTCTGTCGGAGAGCCCGTTCCTGGCCGGCGCTGATTATTCCATCGCGGATATGGCGACGTTCCCGTGGATACGCAGCGCGAGCGGCCGGGCGGTGGATCTGGCCGAATATCCTTCGGTGCAGCGCTGGTTCGCCGAGATCGCGGCGCGGCCGGCCACGGTGCGGGGGCTGGAGGTGCTGGCCGAGCGGCGCCGGCGCGGCAAGATGACCGATGCGCAGAAGGAACAGCTGTTCGGTGCGACCCAGTTCGCCGCGAGGTGAGTGACAGGCGGCCGAGCCCGGCACCAGGCTATGTGTGTCGGGTGCGGCCGACCTGGCGGTTCACCCGCCTGGGGGGCGCCGCCGTGCCCCGTGGGGCTGGTCCAGCAGCACCGAAATGGTTGTGAGCGGCAGAATTTTTAGACTGGCACTGATATCTTATTAGTGATTGGCCGGCACAGTGACGTCTCAAAAGAACGAACTCGTCAGGCGCCTGTTCAGTCGGGGGGGATTGGCGCGTCGTCGGAAAGGCAGGCTTCTCGACCCATGCGGAACATCTTCAAATCCTCCAGCCATCATGAAATGTCAGCGACCTTCGCCGCGCTGGAGAAGTCCCTGGCGATCATCGAGTTTACCACCGATGGCATGGTTCTGACCGCAAACAGCAATTTTCTCAGGCTGATGGACTATACGCTGGCCGAGATCCAGGGACGACACCACTGCCTGTTCGTGGCGCCGGCCGAGCGGGAGAGTGAGGTTTATCACAAATTCTGGGACGGTCTCGGTCGCGGCGTGTTCCGGGCGGCCGAGTTCAAGCGCATCGGGAAGCACGGCAAGGAGGTCTGGATCGAGGCCTCCTACAACCCGGTTCTCGGGCGTGATGGCAAGCCTTTCAAGGTGGTCAAGGTCGCGACCGATGTGTCGGCGCGCAAAGCCGAATATGCCGATCTGATCGGTCAGGTGAACGCGATCCGGAAATCCCTGGCAGTGATCGAGTGCGATCTGGACGGCACGGTCCGAACTGCCAATCGGAACTTCCTGGACGCTTTTGGCTATACGCTCGGGGAAGTGCAGGGTCGGCATCACCGGATCTTCGTGGATAAGGCCCATGCCGACAGCCCCGAATACAAAAAATTCTGGGAGCAACTGGCTCTCGGCGAATTCCAGGCCGCCCGTTTCAGGAGGATTGCCAAAGACGGCCGAGATGTCTGGATCGACGCCACCTACAACCCGACCCTGGACATGAATGGCAGGCCGTTCAAGATCGTGAAATACGCGACCGATGTGACGCCGCAGGTCCGGCTTCTGGACAATCTGAAGGTCATGATCGACCGGAATTTCGGGGAAATCGACGAAGCCGTCGCCCGCTCCAGCGGACAGGCCGGCCTGGCCGCTGGCGCGGTCAGCGAAACCTCCGGCAACGTTCAGGTGATGGCCTCGAGCGCCGAGGAACTCGCTGCCTCGGTCCGCGAGATCGCCGATACCATGGCGAAGTCCAAATCCGCGACCGAGGCGGCCCACAGCCAGACCTCCGTTGCCGACCAGGCGACGCAGCGCCTTTCGGAAACGTCCCGGTCGATGGCCGGGATCACTGGGCTGATCCACAATATTGCAGGACAGATCAATCTTCTGGCCCTGAACGCCACGATCGAATCGGCGCGTGCCGGAGACGCCGGCAAGGGCTTTGCGGTCGTCGCGAGCGAGGTGAAGAGCCTGGCCCGCCAGGCGACCGACGCGACCGATCAGATATCGCGCGAGATCGCGGGGTTGCAGGCGGTCTCGGCGGAGGTCGTGGCGGCGCTCGCTGCGATCGAGGCATCGATCGGGGCCGTGCGCGAATATGTGGTGGATACCGCGAGCGCCGTCGAACAGCAGAGCATGGTCACCCGGTCGATGGCGGCCAGCATGCAGGATGCCGCGAAGACCGTCTCGGCGCTGAACGACAACATGACCGAGATCTCAGCGGCGGTGGCGCAGGTCGCGCAGGTGGTCGGTTCGACGAAACAGGCGGCGCAGGTCCTCGCCCGGTGAGGTCCCCCCGGTCGTGAGGCCCCCTTCTCGTGAGGCCCCCTTCTCGTGAGGCTCGCCCGGCGCGGATGCCCCGCCGGGCTATGCCATACGGTCGCTTCAGCCGTGAGGGCCGGGGGCGGCTGCTGCCTTGTTTTCCGGCTGGTACCGCCAGACGCTGGCGGGCGGGAAATTGAGCGGGGTCCAGGCTTCCCGCCGCGCGGTCAGGGCATGTTTGCGCCACGGCAGCGGCGAAGTGACGCAATAGCTGTAATGCAGGAAGCCGCGTCCGGGCGCCACCGCTTCGATCGCGTCGATGAAGCGGGCCTGTTCGGCCCGGGGCAGCAGCACCAGCGGGATGCCGCAGATCACCGCGCCGATGCGGGCGGACAATTCCGGCGCCAGCAGCCGGGGCAGTTCGCGGGCATCGCCTTCGATCACGGTGGCACCGGGCAGCACCCGGCGCAGATGGGCGGCCATGTCGGCGACGATCTCGACCACCACCAGCCGTTCGGGCGGCAGCCCGGCATCGAGCAGGGCGCGGGAGATGACGCCCGTGCCGGCTCCGAGTTCCAGCACGCTCTGGCCGGGCGCGACGCGGGACTGCGCCACCAGGCGCCGGCACAGCGCCGGCGAGGAGGGCACGACCGAGCCCATCTGCAGCGGGTTCGCGAGCCAGCGACGGAAGAACATTGCCGGGTTTGAGACAGAAATTTCCCGGGAAGATGACGGAAACCGATGAATCTGATCACCAGCCTTCATGACGTTTGTCATAAAAATGTCACCTCTGTTTCATGTTTACTTTGCAGTGGCGGGATCTACCCCACAATGTCGCGGTGTGGAAGCCTTGCTGTTCGTCCCGCCCGTTCCGGCCGCGGCCTGCGGATGTCGGCTTTCGCCTTTTCGGTCCGGGCGGTATCATTGCCCGTGCGAATGTGATCAGGTGGAGCGATGAAGCGGAGAAGATCGGTGGGCCGCCAGGGGTTTTCGTTGCCGTGACCGCACGTGTTCTCATCGTTGATGATGTTCCGGCCAATACAAGGTTGCTGGAGGCGAAGCTCTCAGCAGAATATTATCAGACCGTTTCTGCTTGCGACGGGTTTCAGGCGCTCGAGCTTGCGCAGTCCTGGCAGCCCGATCTGATCTTGCTCGATATCATGATGCCCGGCATGGACGGGTTCGAGGTGTGCCGGCGGCTGAAATCGAACGAGCGCACGCTGCACATTCCGGTGGTGATCGTGACCGCGCTCGGCGACTCCGGCGAGCGGGTGCGCGGGCTGGAGGCGGGGGCCGATGATTTCCTGACGAAGCCGGTCGAGTACGACACGCTGATGGCGCGTCTGCGCAGCCTGGTGCGGCTCAAGCGCCTGCTCGACGAATGGCGCGCCCGCGGCGAGACGGCGCGCGCGCTCGGCCTGTCGCAGGAGGGCTACGAGGTCCCCGCGGTGACCGGCGCGCGGGCGCTTGTGGTCGATGATCTGGAACTCGGCGCCGAAACGTTGCAGGAGATCCTGGCGCTCGAGGGGATCATCGCCGGGCGTGCCCGCGACGAGGCCGAGGCGGTGGCGCTGACGACCGCGATCCCCTTCGACCTGATCGTGCTGAGCCTGTCGATGCTGGTCGAGGATCCGCTGCGGGTCGCGGCGCGGCTGCGCGCTTCCGACGCCACGCACGACATCCCGATGCTGCTGATCGCCGAGGCCGAGCAGCGCGGCCGGCTTCTGCGCGGCTTCGATCTCGGCGCCAATGACTGGGTGCTGCGGCCGGTGGATGCGCACGAGCTGCGGGTGCGGGCGCGCAACCAGATCCGGCGCAAGATCTATCAGGACCGGCTGCGCGCCGATCTCGGCCAGGCTCTCGAACTGGCGCTGATCGACCCGCTGACCGGGCTGTACAACCAGCGCTATCTGATGCGCCATCTGCGCGGCCTGCTGGGCGGCGGCAAGCTGGCCGACATCGCAGTGGTGATGATCGATGTCGATCATTTCAAGTCGGTGAACGATCGCCATGGCCACGCGGTGGGCGACCGGGCGCTGCGCCTGGTGGCCGAGACGCTGCGCGAGAACACGCGGGTATTCGACTCCCTGGCGCGCTATGGCGGGGAGGAATTCGCCGTGGTGATGCCCGGATCCGGGGCGGCGGATGCGGCCGCGGCGGCCGAGCGGCTACGTTCGGCGATCGAGCAGCTGGGCTTTCAGCCCGACCAGGGCGCGCGGGTGCGCCTGACTGTCAGCATCGGTACCGCCGCCAGCGAGGGCAGAGCGATCACCCCGGAGGCCCTGCTGAGGGCTGCGGATGACGCGCTCTATGTGGCTAAGCGAAACGGCCGCAACCAGGTTGCGGTCGCTGCGGCGCGCTGAGGCAGCCGGACTATTTGATCTTCGCTTCCCGGAACGCGACGTGCTTCCGCACCACGGGGTCGTATTTCCGCAGCTCCAGCTTGCCGGTCTGGCTACGGGCATTCTTCTTGGTGACGTAGAAGAAGCCGGTATCAGCGGTGGAGACGAGCTTGATCTGAACGGTGTTGGTCTTGGCCATGGCGTGATCCTCTGCAGAGGGCAGAAAATGCGGATCCGGGCGTCCCGGGTCAAGGGGTGGATATGGGAGAACTGAGTTGACCGTTTTGCTGACCGGCGCCGCCGGGTTCATCGGCCATCACGTCGCGACCGCCCTGCTCGGGCGTGGCGAGCAGGTGCTTGGGATCGACAATCTCGATCCCTATTACGATGTGAGTCTGAAACAGGCGCGGCTAGGCTTGCTGGCGGACCGGCCGGGATTCAGTTTCGTTCCGCTCGACCTGACCGAGCGAGGGGCGCTCGCCGGGCTGCTGGCCGGGCGGCGCGATATCAAGCGGATCATCCATCTGGCGGCGCAGGCCGGGGTGCGGCGGTCGCTGACCGACCCGCATGCCTATGTCGCCGCCAATGTCGAGGGTCACCTGGCGGTGCTTGAGGCGGCCCGCCGGATCGAGGGGCTGGAACATCTGGTCTATGCCAGCTCGTCCTCGGTCTATGGCGCCAACCGCAAGCTGCCTTTCGAGGAGACCGATGCGGTGGATCATCCGGTCTCGGTCTATGCCGCGACCAAGCGGGCGGGGGAATTGCTGGCCGAGTCCTATCGGCATCTGTTTGGCCTGCCGCAGAGCGGGCTGCGGTTTTTCACCGTCTATGGTCCCTGGGGCCGGCCGGACATGGCCTATTACGCCTTTGCGACCGCGATCATGGAAGCGACGCCGATCACGCTGTACGACGGCGGCGAGTTGCGGCGGGATTTCACCTATATCGATGACATCGTGGCCGGGGTGTTGGGCTGTCTCGACCATCCGCCGGGCGCGGGGGAGGCGCGGCTGCTGAATATCGGTAATCACCGGGCCGAGCGTGTCGCCGATCTGGTGACATTGCTGGAGCGCGAACTGGGGCGGCGGGCGGTGATCCGGACTGCGCCGGCCCCTGCCACCGAGGTGGTGGCGACCTATGCGGCGATCGACCGGATCGCGGCGCTGACCGGCTTTGCGCCCAATACGCCACTGGAGGTCGGGGTGCCGCGGTTCGTCGCGTGGTTCAAGACCTGGCATGGCGGGCTGAATTTTCGGGTTGACGCCGGCGTCCAGGGGGCCTAATCAGCCTCCCTCGCCGCGGTTTGGTGTTGCGGAGAGAGCGTGAATGGCTTAGGGTCTTTCCTTCGCTGTTTCCGTTGGAGTCGCGAGCAACCGCAGATAACCTCTGAGGCGGGGTTGTCTTTCTTGTTCGTTTTGTTCTTTGAAAATCGCAGAGGCTAAGGAAGGGATATGTTGGCGGCGCTCTGGTAGCCTGGTGGATTTATACTGGGTGGTTTGGGTGCTTTAGGTGGTGAGAGGTTGGTTTTAGCCTTGATCTTATCTGGGGTGTCTATG
>DAICZL010000561.1 GCA_027311165.1 bacterium | reverse complement strand
TATAGACGCGAAGGACGCGATCCACGACGTGGAGAAGCCCCGGCTTCAGCGCCCGCGCGTCTTCGACCTGTCGGATCACCTGGTGCAGGAAGCTTTCGGCGCCGACCGCCGTGACCCGCACCAGCAGGGTTCCGGTGCCATTGATCGAGCCGCCGATGACGGAACCGCCTTCGGTCCTTTCGACCGGAACCGGTTCGCCGGTGACCAGCGCCTGATCGACACTGGAATGGCCGCTGACCACCGTGCCGTCAACCGGCACCCGCTCGCCCGGGCGGATCCTGACCAGATCGCCGAGTTCGACCTCCTCGATCGGCAGTTCCAGCTCGACCTTGCCGCGCAGGACCCGTGCCGTCTGCGGCTGCAGATCGAGCAGCTTCTTCACCGCCTGCGAGCTGCGCGTCTTGACGACCAGGGAAAGCCACTCTGGACTTGCTTCGGAAAAGTGGAGAGCTACTGATGCGAAGGAAGGAGATTTCCGGCGATGGAGCGGAAGCGGTTCACGAAGTCGTTTGAGGAGGAGGCGGTTCGCCTGCTGCGGACGAGCGGGCGGACGAAGCGGGAGATTGGCGAGGACCTTGGGGTCAGCCTGTCGACGCTGACGCGCTGGCTGGCGCGTGTTCGGGAGCGGGAGATGGAGGATCCGAACCGGCGCGCAGCGGGTGAAGATTCGGCGGCGGAGTTGAAACGGCTACGGCGGGAGAACGAGATCCTGCGCCAGGAACGGGACATCCTGAAGCGGGCGACGGCTTTTTTCGCCAGGGAGGGAAGTCGATGAGGTTCACTCTCATCGACCGGGCGAAGAAGGACTTCCCTGTCCAACGGCTTTGCCGGGTGCTGGGCGTCAGCCAGAGCGGCTATTTCGCCTGGCACGGCCGCTCGCCGAGCGCGCGCCAGCGGCAGGACATGGTGCTGCTTGCCCATGTCCGCTCGGCCTTCACCCTGTCGAACGGGACCTACGGCAGCCCAAGGATGACCCGGGAGCTGCGTGATCAGGGCTTGGCCGTAGGGCGCCGGCGGACAGCGCGCCTCATGCGGGACAACGGCCTGCGCGCCCGGCAAAAGCGCCGCTTCAAGCGGACGACAGATAGCGAGCATGCCTGGCCGATTGCGCCCAATCTGCTGGACCAGGATTTCACCGCCACGGCGCCGAACCAGAAATGGTCGGCCGACATTTCCTACGTCTGGACCCGGGAGGGATGGCTCTATCTGGCGATCGTGATGGACCTTTTCTCCCGGCGTATTATCGGCTGGGCTGTTAGCGACCGCCTGCACCGCCATCTCGCTTTGGCTGCCCTTCGTCAGGCTTTTGCGATCCGCCGTCCGGCCCCCGGCCTGATCTGCCACTCCGATCGCGGCAGTCAATATTGTTCGATCGACTATCAGAGCGCGTTGCGCAAGCATGGCGCATTGGTCTCCATGTCCGGCAAGGGTAATTGCTTCGATAACGCCATCGTCGAGACCTTCTTCAAAACCCTGAAGTCGGAACTCGTTTGGAGAACAATCTTTATGACGCGGCTCGATGCCGAGACCGCCATCGGCCGTTACATCGACGGATTCTATAACCCCGTGCGACGGCACTCGTCGCTGGACTTCGTCAGCCCCGCCGCCTACGAAAGGCAAGCAGCCTGATCCACAACAGCTCTCCACTTTTCCGAGGCAAGTCCACTCGACCAGTTGGAGGACGCGGTTAGTGCGATCGACGAAACCGTGCAGCAGCTCCCAGGGATCGACGCCGCTCTGCGAGCGGCCCTCGTAGAGCCAGCCTTCGATCCGCGAGGCGTCCTCGGCTGGCGGGAGCCAGACGAGGGTCAGGAAGTATCGGCTCTCGAAGTGGGCGCCAGCTTCCTCGAAAGCATCCTGCCGCTCGAGGTCGACCAGCGCCGAGGAAGGGTCGGGAAAGGCCGAGTGCGGATAGGTCTGGGCAGCGATCCGCTGCGCCTCGACGAAGATCGCCCAGCCGGAACCCAGTCGGCGCAGCGCATTGTTGAGCCGAGCAGTGACGCCGACCAGTTCGGCCGGGGTGGCGCTGTCGAGATCGGGGCCGCGGAAACGGGCGGTACGCTGAAATGAGCCATCCTTGTTGAGGACGACGCCTTCGGCGACCAAGGCGGCCCAGGGCAGGAAGTCGGCGAGGCCGGCCGGGCGGGAGCGATATTCGGCGAGATTCAGCATCGCGATCTCACAGGCCGAGATGGGCGGGGTAGCGGAGGTGGCGGCACACCACCTCGACGAACTGGGGGTCGCGCTTGGCGGCCCAGACGGCGGCTGCATGGCCGACCGCCCAGAGCAGCGCGCCGGGGATCCAGAGCCGAAGGCCAAGGGCGATCGCCGCCGCGATCGTGCCGTTGGCGATCGCCACGGTCCTGGGCGCCCCGCCCATCAGCATGGGATCGGTGAGCGCGCGGTGGACCGGCGCGAAGAAGCCGGGCACGTCGGGATCGACGATCGCAGCCATCAGACCAGCGCTCCGCCGGAGAAACTGAAGAAGGTGAGGAAGAAGCTCGACGCCGCGAAAGCGATGCTCAGACCAAAGACGATCTGGATCAGCCGGCGGAAGCCTCCGCTGGTGTCGCCGAAGGCGAGCGTCAGGCCGGTCACAGTGATGATGATGACCGAGATGATCTTGGCGACTGGACCCTGCACCGACTCCAGGATGGAGTTCAGCGGTGTTTCCCAGGGCATGGAGGAACCCGAGGCATAGGCCGCCGGCGCGAAGGCCAGGGAGAGCGTGGCGAGAGTGAGGAACTCGACGGCGCGACGGTGCGCGCGACGGGCGGTGGCGAGGGCGCGGATCATG
>DAICZL010000556.1 GCA_027311165.1 bacterium | reverse complement strand
GGCCTCGCTGGGCCGCGCCGCCCCGCGCGGCGACGGGATCACGGTGCTGGGGCCGGCCCCGGCACCGCTCGCCATCCTGCGCGGTCGGCACCGGCGACGGCTGCTGCTGAAGACACGGCGGGAGATCGCGGTGCAGCCGATCCTGCGGGAGTGGCTGGCGCGGGTGAAGGTTCCGCGGACGGCGCGGGTGGATGTCGATGTCGATCCCGTCTCGTTTCTTTGAGTTATCAAAACCACGACCCTGCCCTCATCCGCCGCCCGGGTCTGTCCGCCGGCGGCAGACGATCCGCCCGTGGAAGGGATCTGGTGGCGAGGCTGGAGCCTGGCCGGCAGGGGGCGCCCCTGGCCCTGCGCTTCGTCTGCACCCAGGAGGGTTTGCCGCGGCCGGACCCGGCCTGGCCGGCCAGCTGCGAGCCTCTGTCGTGTTGCACCCGCAAAACCCTCATGCTAGACGCCCCGCACCCCTGGGAAGCCTGGGGAGACCCCGGTCGCGCCGTCGCGCGGCCCAACCGTATGGAATGCGCGCGTGGCCTCTGCCGGCTCGACCATCTCCTCTTCCGGCGGCCTGCCCGGCCGCTATGCGGCAGCGCTGTATTCCCTTGCGGAAGATCAAGGCGCGATCGATCAGGTGGTCGCCGAGATGCAGACCCTGGGCCGGGTGATCGATGAGAGTGCGGATTTCCGCCGCCTGCTCGCGAGCCCGCTGATCGATCTCGCCCAGGCCCGCACCGCCGCCCTGGCGGTGCTGGACCAGCAGGGGATCGGCAAGACCGTGCGTGATCTGGTGGGGGTGGTTGCGAGCAATCGTCGCCTGCCGGCCCTGCGCGCCATCGTGCTGGCGTTCGCTGCGCTGGTGGATCAGAAGCGCGGGGTGGTCACCGCACAGGTTTCGAGCGCTCATCCGCTCACCGATCTGCAGCGCCAGCAGTTGCGCGCGAGGCTGATCGAGGCCGGCTATGGCAACGTGCATATTCTCGAACAGGTGGATACGTCGCTGCTCGGCGGCCTGGTCCTTACGATCGGGGCGCGGATCTTCGACTCCAGCCTGAAATCCCGCCTGCAGCGCCTGCAATACGCGATGAAGGGAGCCGCCTGAGATGGAGATCCGCCCCGCCGAGATCTCGGAAATCCTGAAGCAGCAGATCGCCAGCTTCGATACCGAGGCGAATGTTGCAGAGACCGGCCAGGTGCTCAGCGTCGGCGACGGGATCGCCCGCGTGTTCGGTCTGCAGAACGTGATGGCCGGCGAAATGGTGGAGTTTCCCGGCGCCGGCCTGAAGGGCATGGCGCTGAACCTGGAAACCGACAATGTCGGCGTGGTGATCTTCGGCGATGACCGCCAGATCCGCGAGGGCGATACGGTCAGCCGCACCCGCTCGATCGTCGATGTTCCGGTGGGCGTGGGCCTGCTCGGCCGCGTCGTGGACGGGCTCGGCAGCCCGATCGACGGCAAGGGTCCGCTGGTCGATGTCGAGCGCAAGCGGGTCGAGGTGAAGGCGCCGGGCATCATCCCGCGCAAATCGGTGCACGAGCCGATGCAGACCGGGCTGAAGGCGATCGACGCGCTGATCCCGGTCGGCCGTGGCCAGCGCGAACTGATCATCGGCGACCGCCAGACCGGCAAGACCGCGGTGATCATCGATACGATCCTCAACCAGAAGACCGTCAACGCCGGAACCGACGAGAGCAAGAAGCTCTATTGCATCTACGTCGCGATCGGCCAGAAGCGCTCCACCGTGGCGCAGCTGGTGCGCACGCTCGAAGAATATGGCGCGATGGAATATTCCATCGTGGTCGCCGCCACCGCGTCCGACCCGGCGCCGATGCAGTTCCTCGCGCCCTATACCGGCTGCACGATGGGCGAGTATTTCCGCGACAGCGGACGCCATGCGGTGATCTTCTACGACGACCTGTCCAAGCAGGCGGTCGCCTATCGTCAGATGTCGCTGCTGCTGCGCCGCCCGCCGGGACGCGAGGCCTATCCGGGCGACGTGTTCTATCTGCATTCCCGCCTGCTCGAGCGGGCGGCGAAGATGTCGGACGATTTCGGCGCCGGCAGCCTGACCGCCCTGCCGGTGATCGAGACCCAGGCCGGCGACGTTTCGGCCTATATTCCGACCAACGTCATCTCCATCACCGACGGGCAGATCTTCCTGGAGACCGAGCTGTTCTTCAATGGTATCCGCCCGGCGGTGAATGTGGGCATCAGCGTGAGCCGCGTTGGCTCGGCGGCCCAGATCAAGGCGATGAAGCAGGTCGCGGGGCGCATCAAGCTGGAACTCGCACAGTATCGCGAAATGGCGGCCTTCGCGCAGTTCGCCTCCGACCTCGATGCCTCCACCCAGAAGCTGCTGGCCCGCGGGGCGCGCCTGACCGAGCTGCTGAAGCAGCCGCAATTCCACCCGGTGCCGGTGGAAGAGCAGGCGGTGGTGATCTTCGCCGGCGTGCGCGGCTATCTGGATGCAATCCCGGTGGGCCGGGTCGGGGCCTTCGAGCTGCAGCTGCTGACGGAACTCAAGGCCCGGGCGCCGGAAATCCTTGGCGCGGTGCGCAGCGACCGCGAGTTCAAGCCGGAGACCGAGAAGCGGCTTGCGGCGTTCCTGGACGATCTCGCCAAGTCCTTCGTCTGAGCCGCCGCCGATGCCCAGCCTGAAAGCGCTCCGCGTTCGCATCAACAGCGTCAAGTCGACGCAGAAGATCACTTCCGCCATGAAGATGGTGGCGGCGTCCAAGCTGCGTCGTGCCCAGGCGCAGGCCGAGGCGGCGCGCCCCTATGCCGAACGGATGGAGCGGATGCTGGCCGCTCTCGGCGCCTCGGCCGCCGGCAGCCCGACCGCGCCGCGTATCCTGGTCGGCACCGGCGCGGACAAGGTGCATCTGCTGATCGTGGTCACCGCCGATCACGGTCTGTGCGGCGCCTTCAACGCGAGCGTGGGCCGCGCCGCGCGCAGCCGGGTGCGCGAGCTGGAAGCCCAGGGCAAGACGGTCCGGATCCTGGCGGTCGGGCGCAAGGGACGCGACTTCCTGCGGCGCGAATTCGCCGACCGGATCGAGGGGGACATCACCTTCGCCGGGCGCAAGCGGATCGAGTTCGCCGACGCCCAGGGGATCGCCGAGCGGATCAGCGCGCTGCTGAACGCCGGAAGTTTCGATGTGTGCAGCGTGATCTATAACCGCTTCGTCTCGGTCATCGCGCAGGTGACGACCGAGACCCGGCTGATCCCTGCCCCGCTGCCCGAAACGGCGGCCGCACCGGCGGGTGGTGTCGCGGCAAGCTACGAATTCGAGCCGGACGAAGAGACCATCCTGGCCAGGCTGCTGCCCCAGAATCTCGCCATCCAGGTCTATCGCACGCTTCTGGAAAGCGCCGCCGGCGAGCAGGGCGCGCGGATGACCGCGATGGACAATGCGACGCGCAATGCCGGCGACATGATCAAGCGGCTGACGCTGAACTACAACCGGGCCCGCCAGGCCAACATCACCAGGGAACTGATCGAGATCATTTCCGGCGCCGAAGCCCTTTGAGACCGGCCGGGAGCCTCGATCGCATGCAAAGAGCAGGAGCCGAGCCATGTCCGTGACCAGTGGCGCCAAGAACTCCGTCGGCCAGGTGACCCAGGTGATGGGCGCCGTGGTGGATGTGCAGTTCGAGGGCGACCTGCCGTTCATCCAGAACGCGCTGCAGACCACCAATGGCGGTCAGACCCTGGTGTTGGAAGTGGCGCAGGAACTGGGCGAACGCACCGTGCGCTGCATCGCCATGGACACCACCGAGGGCCTGGTGCGCGGCCAGGAAGTGGTCGATACCGGCGCGCCGATCAGTGTGCCGGTGGGGCCGGAGACGCTGGGACGCATCCTGAACGTGATCGGCGAGCCGATCGACGAGCGCGGCCCGGTGAACGCCAAGATGCGCTACCCGATCCATCGCGCCGCCCCCAGCTTCGAGGAACAGGCGACCAGCGCGGAAATCCTGGTCACCGGCATCAAGGTGGTGGATCTGCTCGCCCCCTATCTGAAGGGCGGCAAGATCGGCCTGTTCGGCGGTGCCGGCGTCGGCAAGACGGTGCTGATCCAGGAACTGATCAACAACATCGCCAAGGCCCATGGTGGCGTGTCGGTGTTCGCCGGCGTCGGCGAGCGCACGCGTGAAGGCAACGACCTGTACCACGAGATGATCGATGCCGGGGTGATCAAGCTCGACGGGCCGGGCAGCAAGGTGGCGCTGGTCTATGGCCAGATGAACGAGCCGCCGGGCGCGCGCGCCCGCGTGGGCCTGTCCGGCCTGTCCCTCGCCGAATATTTCCGCGACGAGGAAGGCCAGGACGTGCTGTTCTTCGTCGACAACATCTTCCGCTTCACCCAGGCCGGCGCCGAAGTGTCCGCGCTGCTCGGGCGCATCCCCTCGGCGGTGGGCTATCAGCCGACGCTCGCCACCGACATGGGCGCGCTTCAGGAGCGGATCACCAGCACCAAGAAGGGCTCGATCACCTCGGTGCAGGCGATCTACGTGCCGGCCGACGACCTGACCGACCCGGCACCGGCCACCTCCTTCGCGCATCTGGACGCGACCACCGTGCTGTCGCGCCAGATTGCCGAGCTGGGCATTTATCCGGCGGTCGATCCGCTGGACAGTTCCTCGCGCTCGCTCGACCCGCGGATCGTCGGCGAGGAACATTACCTCGTGGCGCGCGAGGTGCAGCGCATCCTGCAGACCTACAAGTCGCTGCAGGACATCATCGCCATTCTGGGCATGGACGAACTGTCCGAAGAGGACAAGCTGGTGGTGGCGCGGGCCCGCAAGATCCAGCGCTTCCTATCGCAGCCTTTCCATGTGGCCGAAGTGTTCACCGGCTTCCCCGGCGTGTTCGTCCCTGTCGCCGACACCATCCGCAGCTTCAAGGCGATCGTCGCCGGCGAGTACGACCATCTGCCGGAAGCCGCGTTCTACATGGTGGGCACGATCGAGGAAGCGGTGAAAAAGGGCGAGACCCTGAAGGCCGCTGCCTGAGCATGGGTGAGGGAACGCCCCGTCGCGCGAACCGGCCAGATCATCCGGGAGAGCGCAGAGGGCGGTCCTGCACGGCTAAGATGTCTTCACACGCACTGAGCAATCGGCAGGCCTGGCGCCTGGCCATGGCATCGGACGGGACTATCCCGGTGATCGCCCGGCCTGCCCGATCGCTCCCCACGCCCTGAGGGGAACGCCGCCATGCCGGTCGCGCTGGAAATCGTCAGCCCCGAACGCCTGCTGCTCTCCCGCCCCGTCGATATGGCGGTGATCCCGGCGAGCGAGGGTGAAATGGGGGTGCTGCCTGGCCATGCCCCGATGATCGTGCTGCTGCGCGGCGGCACCATCGCGCTCTACGAGAGCGGCCGGATCACCGAGAAACTCTATGTCGCCGGCGGCTTCGCCGAAGTGACACCGGAACGCTGCACGGTCCTGGCCGACGAGGCGCTGCCCACCGGCGAGGTCTCCAAGGCCAAGGCTCAGGCGAGGCTTGCCGAGGCCGAGGCAGCCTATGCCGCGCAGGTCGCAGCCGATCGCACCGATGTGCCGGCCCTCGACCTCGCCATGGCCCGCATCCAGTCGGCCCGGGCCATGCAGGACGCCGCCGAGGCGCCCTGAACACGGGCAGAGCCGAGGGGCTGCCGCCAGGGGGGCCTCCCCCCCCCGCGACCAGCACTCTTCGCATCCGTCGGAAGCTTCTGCCCGACCAGGCCAGCGTGGAGCCAGGGCACTGGCGGGCAGCACGCTGCGGTGTGGCCAATGACCACGAGCCAGGAACCATGCTATCCATGAGGCGTTGAGATCCTGCCACCTTCTCCGGGGCGGTGGCATCGTTCATGGCACTGAAGACCAAGATCCGATCATGAAGCACTGGCGCATCGAAGACGTCTGCTGGGACCGCTTCAGTCCCGGCAAGGTCGATCCCAGGATCGTCAAGCTGGTCAAGGCGGCCGCCATGGTGGAGCGCAACGGGACCGACTACGCCCTCTATCTCAACAACGTCTTTCGTGACGATCCGGATTTCCGCCAGGCCGCCGATGCCTGGGCGGTGGAGGAGGTCCAGCATGGCGAGGCGCTCGGCCGCTGGGCGATGCTCGCCGATCCGTCCTGGAATTTCACCACCGCCTTCGCCCGCTACAAAGCCGGCTACACCCTGCCGCTCGCCGCCGAAACCTCGGTGCGCGGCTCCCGCACCGGCGAGCTGATCGCCCGCTGCATGGTCGAGACCGGAACCTCCAGCTACTACACGGCCCTGGCGGAGGCCGCCGAAGAGCCGGTGCTGCAGGAGATCTGCCGGCTGATCGCCGCCGACGAATTCCGCCATTTCAAGCTGTTCTACGACCACATGCGCCGCTATCTGGGGCGTGAGCGGATCGGCCTGCTGCACCGGCTGCGCATCGCCGCGGGGCGGATCACCGAAAGCGAGGACGACGAACTGGCCTTCGCCTTCCATTGCGGCAACGAACCGGGCGAGCAGCCCTACCGCCACGACCGTTGCATCGCTGCCTATATGGCCGAGGCGATCGGCTTCTACCGCTATCGCCATGTCGAGCGCGGCATGGGCATGATGTTCAAGGCCGTGGGCCTGCCGCCGCGGGGGCGGCTATCGGCTCTCGCGGCGCGCCTGGGCTGGACGCTGCTGCAACGCCGACAGGCCCGCTTCGCCCGCCTGGCCTGACTGTCCCCCCGGCCTCCGGCCGGCCACGAGATCGCGCGCAGTCCAAGCCCACCCGCCAGGGGCATCTGCGCGAGCAATTTCCCATCAGGTCGACTTCGACCGCGATGACATCGCTCGCCAGAACAACGAGCTGAATCGCGAGCGGACCACAGACCCGATTGAGCCCGGTTCCGATCGCGATCTGGCGTTGCCTGCGTGATGGTCGGCGCTGGCCGGTCATTCCCCGCGATGAACCCGCTCGGCGTCGCGACACCCGGCCGGTTGCACCCCGTCTGCGCCAGCGCATGGACGCAGTTTAATCGTGGCGCCGGGGCAACGGTCATCTGCTTTTCTGCATTCTCTCCTCATCGGCGCGGCTCTGTCAGGCGGCGTCAACGGATCATTCCTCGAAGGAGACTCTGATGCCCGGATTGCCGAAATCCCCCAAGCTGCAGCGCGGTGCGCTGGCGGCGATGCTGCTCGCCGGCACCGCGCTCGGCGGCTTCGCCGTGGTCCATGCCGGCATGGCCGCGACGACCGAGGGGGCGATCACGCCCACCCTGTCGGCGCATGGCGTGCCCGATTTCGCCGATCTGGTGGCACAGGTGAAGCCCGCCGTGGTCTCGATCACGGTGAAGCTCGACATGGAGCAGATGGCCGACGAGACATCGGCCGACGAAGCCGGCCCGCGGTCCTTCCCGATGCCCCATTCCGGCCATCCCCATGAGGGCCGGCCGCAGGGCGCCGAGGCACGCGGCTCGGGCTTCATCATCGATGCCGAAGGCACCGTCGTCACCAACAACCACGTGGTCGAGCACGCCAAGAGCATCTCGGTCGCGATGGACGATGGCACCGAACTGCCGGCCAAGCTGATCGGGCGCGACCCGCGGACCGATGTCGCGGTGCTGCGCGTCGATGCCGGCCACAAGCTGCCGTTCATCGTGCTGGGCGATTCCGACACGGTGCGGCCCGGCGAATGGGTCGTGGCGATGGGCAATCCGTTCGGTCTCGGCGGCACCGTCACCGCGGGCATCGTCTCGGCGCGCGGCCGTGACATCGGCGCCGGCCCGTACGACTCGTTCCTGCAGGTCGATGCGCCGATCAACCAGGGCAACTCGGGGGGTCCGCTGTTCACCCAGGACGGCAAGGTCGTGGGCATGAACACCGCGATCCTCTCGCCCACCGGCGGCAGCATCGGCATCGGCTTCGCGATCCCCGCCAATATGGTGAAGACCGTGGTGGCGGATCTGGAGAAGGACGGCCACGTGGCGCGCGGCTATCTGGGCGTGACCGCCCAGCCGGTCACGGCGGAGATGAGCAAGGCGCTGCACCTGCCCCATGGCGGTGGCGCGCTGGTGGCGGCGGTGGAACCCGGCTCGCCGGCGGCCAAGGCCGGGCTCGTGCCGGGCGATGTGATCGACCAGGTCGAGGGCAAGCCGGTGGCGACCCCGCGCGACCTCGCGGTGGATGTCGCCGCGGTGAAGCCGGGCGATACCACCAAGCTCGAATATGTCCGCGACGGCGAGAAGCAGACCGCCTCGATCGCGGTCGGCGAGCTGCCGAACGAGAAGACGGCCGATCGCGGCCAGGCCGGACCGGAGGAACACCAGGGCAAGGTGGGCCTGGCGCTCGCGCCGATTTCGCCGGAGATGCGCGGCAAGCTCGACCTGCCGGAAGGCACCAAGGGCGCGATTGTCGCCGCGGTGCGTCCGGGCTCGCCGGCCGAAGCGGCCGGGATCGAGGCGGGCGACGTGGTGCTGAGCGTCGGCACCAAGCCGGTCGCCTCGCCCGAAGAAGCGGTCCGCGCCATCCGGGCCGCATCCAAGACCAAGGACGGCACTCTGGCGCTGCGGATCTTCCGTGACGGCCAGGCCTCGTTCATCGCGGTCGACATGAACAAGCCGACGGAGGGCTGAGGACAGAGACGGATCGGCCCCGCCCTGCCAGGCGGGGCCGCTTCGCGTTCGGACGACGTGCCCGACAGCGACGCTTTTTCCACGAAAGGACAGAGGCAATGACCAGCACGGCTCCTGATACGATGGTGGGTATTCTGCGCGACACCGTGGCGGCCCTGCTGCGGCGGGACGGTCCGGATCTGACGGCACGGCAACTGGGCGTGTTCCTGACCTGCTACATGCAGGACGGGCCGCATACGGTGCGCGGCCTGGCGGCCGACCTCAGCGTCTCCAAACCCGCGATCACCCGCGCGCTCGACCGGCTGGGAGAGCTTGAACTCACCCGCCGCAAGGTCGATCCGCTGGACCGGCGCAGCGTGCTGATCCAGCGCACGCTGAAGGGGTCGGCCTTCCTGCGCGAGCTCCGCTCGGTGATGGGCGCTGCCGCTGCCCCGCGCGGCGCCGGCGTTTCGGGCCGGACGGCGACGAGCGGCCGTGGCCGGGCACGCACCCCGCGCGATCGTGGCAACCTGACCGCCGCCGCCGAATAGACGGATCGTGATGTTGGGGCGGACGGATACGGGCTGACGCGTGCTGAGGGGGCGGCCCCGTTGCGGCCCCTGGGGGGGTGGCCCCTCAGCA
>DAICZL010000550.1 GCA_027311165.1 bacterium | reverse complement strand
GTGCGCACCCGCCGCGCCGCTCGCCCATCTCCGCCCCCGCCGCGGCCCGGGCGGGCGGGATCCGCCGCCCCGGTCGCGGCCGGGGCCTGGCCGGGGGTCGCCCGGCCCCGACCCGCCGGTGACGCGCCTGCTGGGTCTCGCCGGTCTGCTCTGTCTCGTCTGGCTGGCGGGGTTCGCCTGGTTCGTCCGGCTTGCCGAACTGCCGGTCGCGCCACCGCCGCAGGCGGACGGGATCGTGGTGCTGACCGGCGGGGCCAGCCGGGTCGAGACGGCGCTGCGGCTGCTGCAGGAGGGGCGGGCGCCGCTGCTGCTGATCTCGGGGGTGGGCCATAGCGCCGCCCTGAGCGATTTCGCCCGCGAGGCCCGGGTCGATCCGATGCCGCTCGCCGCGCGGGTGACGCTGGGCCGCACAGCCACCACCACCCGGGGCAACGCCGCCGAGGCCGCCGCCTGGGCGCGGCAGAACGCGATGCGCTCGCTGATCGTGGTGACCGCGAGCTACCACATGCCGCGTGCCCTGCTGGAACTGGGCCGCGCGCTTCCCGACGTCGCGCTCCTGCCGGCCCCGGTGCTGCCGCCGGCGCTGCGGGCGGGGCTCAGCCTTCCGGTGCTGCGCCTGCTCGCCGCCGAATACACCAAATTCCTGGCCACCTGGCCGGCGGGGTTTGCACGCGGGGCGCAAACGCGCGATGACCCGGTCGGATGATCACCCTTCTGCGCTCCGCGCTGTTCAATCTGTTTTTCTTCGTCACGACCTTCCTGCTGACCGTGCTGGTCGGTCTGCCGATGCTGGTGCTGGCGCCGGAGCGGATGCTGCCGCTGGCCCGGTTCTGGGCCTGGCTGATCCTCGCCGCCGCGCGGGGGATCTGCGGCATCCGGCTCAGTGTTTCCGGTGGCGAGCATCTGCCGCAGGACGGGCCGGCGCTGATCGCCTCGCTGCACCAGTCGGCCTTCGATACCATCGTCTGGTTCACCCTGGTGCCGCGCTGTTGCTACGTGCTGAAGCAGGAACTCACCCGCATCCCGCTGTTCGGCCGGCTGCTGCGCCATATCGGCTCGATTGCGGTCGATCGCTCGGCCGGCGCGAAGGCGCTGCGCGGACTGATCCGCGAGGGCAGGCGGGCGCGCGACCAGCGCCGCCAGATCGTCATCTTCCCGGAGGGAACCCGCGCCCGGCCCGGGGTGAAGCTGAAGCTGCAGCCCGGCGTCGCCGCCCTGGCCGCGGTGACCGGCCTGCAGGTGATCCCGGTCGTGACCGATTCCGGCACGTGCTGGGGGCGACGGGCATTCCGCAAGCCCGCCGGGACGATCCGGCTGCTGATCCTGCCGCCGATCCCGGCCGGGCTGGAGCGTGCCGAGCTGATGCAGACGCTGGCCGAGCGGCTGGATGCCGGCGCTGCCATGCTGGCCGGCGCTGTGGACAAGTCTGTGGAGCGGCCTCTTCCCAGCTTCCCAGGCAGTCACAGCGAAATTCAGTAACTGCATGATAAAACAAGAGTATATTTGCGTCCTGGACGATGTCCGCGGGGCTTTGCCGGGATGGGGATGACCCCCTCCGAAGCGCCGGTCCGGCGTTCCGGGGCAGGGCCGGTCCGCCGCTTCGGGCCGATCGTTCTGGCGGCGCTGGTGATGGTGCCGATCGGCGCGCATGCCCTGTTGTGGCGTTTTGCCGCCGACCGGCTGGAGCAGGGCTTCCTGGCCTGGACCCAGGCGCGCCGGCAGGAGGGCTGGATCATCACGGCGCCGCCGGTGCAGTGGGGCGGCTGGCCATGGCGGGTCAGCCTGACCGTCCCCGGCCTCACTCTGGAAGGCGGCGGGACGGTTCTTCCCGGCGGTCTGCGCTGGCGCGCCGAACGCCTGGTGCTCGGTGTCGCGCTGTTTGCGCCGCGGGAGATCGTTCTGGTCTTCGAGGGCACGCAACAGATGCGGCTGGGTCCCTCGCCGGAGATCGCGGTGACCGCCGCCCGGCTGAGCTGCGTGCTGCCGCTGCAGGGCGATGGCGTGCACGGCGAGGGCCGGC
>DAICZL010000548.1 GCA_027311165.1 bacterium | reverse complement strand
GTGCTGGACGCTAATCCGATCGCCGCGCGGATCACCGTGTCCGGCTATGAGGGCTCGGAGCTGCTGGTGGCGCGGCTGCTGATCGAGGCCGGCGCCGAGGTGCCCTATGTCGGCACCGCCCTGCCGCGCACCGAATGGAGCACGCAGGACCGCGAATGGCTGGAGGCGCGCGGCGTGCACGTGCAGTACCGCGCCTCGCTGGAGCAGGACATGGCGGCGATGCGCGAGGTGAAGCCCGACCTGGCGCTGGGCACCACGCCGCTGGTGCAGCAGGCCAAGGAGCTGGGCATCCCGGCGCTGTATTTCACCAACATGGTCTCCGCCCGGCCGCTGTTCGGCCCGGCCGGCGCCGGCGCGCTCTCGGCCATCGTCGCCGCGCAGACCAGGGGCCGCGAGCGCTTCGCCCGGATGGTGTCGTTCTTCGACAAGGTCGGCACCGCCGAGACTGCCGGCTATGGCTGGAAGGGCGTGCCGCAAGCCCATCCGGGCGCCAAGGAGCGCGCCCGCAAGGCGCGCGAGGCGCGCGCCGCCGTCACCGCCGCGGTGGGGACCTGAAGGATGCTGGTGCTCGATCACGACCGCGCCGGCGGCTACTGGGGTGCCGTCTATGCCTTCACCGCGATCCGCGGCCTGCGGGTGGTGATCGACGGGCCGGTGGGCTGCGAGAACCTGCCGGTGACCGCGGTGCTGCACTACACCGATGGGCTGCCGCCGCACGAGCTGCCGATCGTGGTGACCGGCCTCGCCGAGGAACAGCTGTCGATGAGCGGCACCGAAGGCGCGCTGAAGCGCGCTGCCGCGACGCAGGACCCCGACCTGCCGGCGGTGGTGGTGACCGGCAGCATCGCCGAGATGATCGGCGGCGGCGTCACGCCCGAGGGATCGAACCTGTTGCGCTTCATCCCGCGCACCATCGACGAGGATCAGTGGCAGGCCGCGGACCGGGCGATCTTCTGGCTGTGGAGCGAGTTCGGCGCCAAGAAGCCGAAGATCAAGAAGCCACGTGCGGAGGGCGCGAAGCCGCGGGTGAACATCATCGGGCCGATCTACGGCACCTTCAACATGCCCTCCGATCTGGCCGAGATCCGCCGCCTGGTGGAAGGCATCGGCTGCGAGGTGAACCTCGTGTTCCCGCTGGGCTCGCATATCGAGGATGTGCCGCGGCTTTCGAATGCCGATGTGAACATCTGCATGTATCGCGAGTTCGGCCGCAAGCTGTGCGAGGAGCTGGACCGGCCCTATCTGCAGGCGCCGATCGGGCTGTTCGCCACCACCAATTTCCTGCGCAAGCTGGGCGAGCTCACGGGCCTCGATCCCGAGCCGTTCATCGAGGCCGAGAAGCACAGCACGATCAAGCCGCTGTGGGATCTCTGGCGCAGCGTGACGCAGGATTTCTTCGCGACCGCGAGTTTCGCGGTGGTGGCGACCGAGACCTATGAGCGCGGCCTGCGCCGTTTCCTGGAAGATGAGCTGGGCATCGCCTGCGCCTTCTCCTTCGCGCGCAAGCCCGGGGTAAAGCCCGACAATGCCGCCGTGCGCGAAGCGTTGAAGCGCACCAGGCCGCTGGTGTTGTTCGGCTCGTATAACGAGCGCATGTACTCGGCCGAGCTGGGTGGCCGGTCGACCTACATCCCGGCATCCTTCCCCGGCGCGATCATCCGCCGCGCCACCGGCACGCCGTTCATGGGCTATGCCGGGGCGACCTATGTCGTCCAGGAATACTGCAACGCGCTGTTCGATGCGTTGTTCCACATCCTGCCGCTCGGTACCGAGCTCGACCGGGTGGATCCGACCCCGGCGCGGCTCGCCCAGCCGTCGCCGTGGGACGAGGACGCGCTTGCGCTGCTGGAGGCGCATGTCGAAGCGGAGCCGTTCCTGGTGCGGATCTCCGCCGCCAAGAAGCTGCGCGAGCAGATCGAACACGCCATGCGGCAGGCCGGCGAGGCGCGGGTAACCGCTGCCCGCGTGGCGAGCGCCCTTGGCGAAAGCAGGGCCGCATGAGCGGCCTCCACAGAAATTCCGCCCGGGTGCGCCGGGTGGAATGCGCGCCGGGGTGGCTTCGGCCCCGGCGGGCCCTGCCGCGCGGGCGATGCGCGGCACCGGCCGCAAGGCCGAAATCCGGAGGGTAGATTGATGGCTACTGAAATGACCAAGGAGGCCTCGATCTCGGGGCTGACAGCGGCGGAAGCGAAGGAGTTCCACGGCGTCTTCATGCTGGGCTTCATCGTCTTCACGGTGATCGCGATCATCGCTCACTTCCTCGTCTGGCAGTGGCGGCCGTGGATCCCGGGTCCCTCGGGCTATTCGATGCTCGAGCACGTCCAGGGTTCGGCGGCGCACGTCCTGTCGCTGCTGGCATAAGGAGCGATACCATGTGGCGTATTTGGCTGATCTTCGACCCGCGCCGCGCGCTGGTCGCTCTGGCCGTCTTCCTGTTCGTGCTGGCTCTGCTGATCCACTTCATCCTGCTCAGCACGGATCGTTTCAACTGGCTGGAAGGCGGTCACATGTCGCGTGGCAGCCCGACGGCTGCGCAAATGGCGCCCATGCCGGCGGCCAAGCAGTAGCGGCAGCGACGCGCGTCCACAGTGGCGGACGGGGTTCACGGTCTCGGCCGGGATCCCGCCCGCTGCTGGGACGGCATGCCGATCGGAGGAGACAAAGATGGCGATGCTCAGCTTTGAAAAAAAATACCGGGTCCGGGGCGGAACGCTGATCGGGGGGGACCTGTTCGACTTCTGGGTCGGGCCCTTCTATGTCGGGTTCTTCGGGGTGACGACCATCTTCTTCTCCCTGCTCGGTACTTTGATGATCTTCTATGGTGCGGCGCTCGGCCCCACCTGGAACCCCTGGCGCATCAGTATCGCGCCGCCGGATCTCCATTACGGACTGGCCTTCGCACCGCTCATGGAAGGCGGGTTGTGGCAGGTCATCACGATCTGCGCGATCGGCGCTTTCGTGTCCTGGGCACTGCGCGAGGTCGAGATCTGCCGCAAGCTCGGCATCGGCTATCACGTGCCCTTCGCCTTCGGGGTCGCGATCTTCGCCTATGTCTCGCTGGTGGTGATCCGGCCGCTGCTGATGGGCGCCTGGGGGTTCGGCTTTCCCTACGGCATCATCAGCCACCTCGATTGGGTTTCCAACACCGGCTACCAATACCTGCACTTCCACTACAATCCGGCGCACATGCTGGCGGTGAGCTTCTTCTTCACCACCGTGCTGGCCTTGTCGTTGCACGGATCGCTGGTGCTGTCGGCGCTCAATCCCGGCAGCGGCGAGGTGGTCAAGACCTCGGAGCATGAGAACACCTTCTTCCGCGACGCCATCGGCTATTCGATCGGCACCCTCGGCATCCACCGGCTGGGCCTGTTCCTGGCGCTGTCGGCAGGGTTCTGGAGCGCGGTGTGCATCATCATCAGCGGGCCGTTCTGGACACGTGGCTGGCCGGAATGGTGGGGCTGGTGGTTGAACCTGCCGATCTGGAAATAGGGGGAACGGACCCATGGCCACCTATCAGAACATCTTCACCCGGGTGCAGGTCCGCGGACCGCTCTATGACGGCGTGAAACTCGGGCGCGGCGCCTGGCGCCGCAGCGGAACGCCCTATTTCAACCATCTGCTGGGCCGCATCGGCGACGCCCAGATCGGACCGATCTATCTCGGGACATCGGGACTCGCCGCGCTGATCTTCGGCTTCTTCGCCTTCGAGATCATCGGCCTGAACATGTGGGCCTCGGTGAACTGGAACCCGATCCAGTTCGTCCGCCAGCTGCCCTGGCTGGCGCTGGAGCCGCCGCCGCCAGGCGCGGGGCTGAACATCTTCCTGCCGCTCAACCAGGGCGGCTGGTGGCTGATCGCCGGCTTCTTCCTGACCTGCTCGCTGCTGTTGTGGTGGGCGCGCATCTACAGCCGGGCCCGGGCGCTCGGTCTCGGCACCCACACCGCCTGGGCCTTCGCCGCCGCCATCTGGCTCTATCTGGTGCTGGGCTTCATCCGTCCGCTGCTGATGGGCAGCTGGGGCGAGGCGGTGCCGTTCGGCATCTTCCCGCATCTGGACTGGACCGCCGCGTTCTCGATCCGCTACGGCAACCTGTTCTACAACCCCTTCCACATGCTCTCGATCGCCTTCCTGTATGGCGCGACGCTGCTGTTCGCCATGCACGGCGCGACCATCCTCGCGGTCAGCCGCTTCGGCGGCGAGCGCGAGATCGAGCAGGTGGTCGATCGCGGCACCGCCTCGGAGCGGGCGGCGCTGTTCTGGCGCTGGACCATGGGGTTCAACGCCACCATGGAGTCGATCCATCGCTGGGCCTGGTGGTTCGCGGTGCTGTGCCCGCTGACCGGGGGCATCGGCATCCTGCTGACCGGCACGGTGGTCGATAACTGGTACCTCTGGGGCGTCAAGCACGGCATCGCGCCGCCCTATCCGATGGTGTTCGGCCCGATGACCGATCCCGCCACCCTGCCGGGAGCGCCGCAATGAAAAAGGAATTCCGCCTTTCGATCGGCCTGCTCTCGACGGTGGTGCTGGCTCTGCTCGGCGTCGCCTTCATCCTGAGCTTCGAGCGTCCGCCGGTGGATACCGTCCAGCGCGGCTATCGCGGCCTGGGGATGGTGCAGGTGTTCAATCCGCGCACCGAGGCGAAGGTGGCGGCGGCGAACCAGGTGCCGGCGCCCGAAGACAAGGTGGATCCCGCCGGCCAGGCGTCCTCGGCGGCCTACCAGAACGTGCAGGTGCTGAAGAACGTCGACTCGGCCGAATTCCTGCGGCTGATGACCGCGGTCACCAGCTGGGTGGCTCCGGACCAGGGCTGCACCTATTGCCACTCCGCCGACAATCTGGCCTCGGACGCGCTCTATACCAAGGTCGTGGCGCGGCGGATGTTTCAGATGGTGGAGCACATCAACACCACCTGGAAGACCCATGTCGGGCCCGCCGGCGTGACCTGCTACACCTGCCATCGCGGCAACCCGGTGCCGTCCTATGTGTGGTTCAACGATCCCGGCCCGAACCATGCCGGCGGCTTCGCCCAGGACTATGCCGGCAAGAACGAGGTCTCGGTCGCTGCCGGCCTGTCGTCCCTGCCGTCCGATCCGTTCACGCCGTTCCTCGAGCAGTCCAACCCGATCCGGGTGGAAGCGACGCAGGCGCTGCCGGGCACGGATATGAGTTCGATCAAGCAGACCGACTGGACCTATGCGCTGATGTTCCACTTTTCCTCCGCGCTCGGGGTCAACTGCACCTATTGCCACAACTCCCGCCAGTTCGCCTCGTGGGAGCAGAGCACGCCGCAGCGCATCACCGCCTGGTATGGCATCCGGATGGTGCGTGATCTGAACAACAGCTTCATGAATCCGCTGAAGGCCACCTTCCCGCATACAAGGCTCGGCACGCTGGGCGATGTGGCGAAGATCAACTGCCAGACATGCCACCAGGGCGTCTTCAAGCCCCTGTATGGCGTGAGCATGCTGAAGGACTATCCCGAGCTCGGCTCCGATACCGCCGCGCCCTAGAGCAACATCCGATCAGATGGAATCTCATCTGATCGGATAAAGTTGCTCGGTAAAACAGAGAGTAAAAGCGGTGGCCGATCGTCTGTCAGATCGGGCACCGCTCTGGCGCAACATCCGATCGGATGGACTCTCATCTGATCGGATAAAGTTGCTCGGTAAAACAGAGAGTAAGAGAGTTGGCCGATCGTCTGTCAGATCGGGCACCGCTCTGGCGCAACATCCGATCAGATGGACTCTCATCTGATCGGATAAAGTTGCTCGGTAAAACAGAGAGTAAGAGCGGTGGCCGATCGTCTGTCAGATCGGGCACCGCTCTGGCGCAACATCCGATCAGATGGAATCTCATCTGATCGGATTAAGTTGCTCGGTCAAACAGAGAGCAGGAGCCGTTGCCGATCGTCGGTCAGGTCGGCAACCGCTCTGCCCTCGCGCCGGCTGCGCCCAGCGCGGATGATCGCCGCCATTCATCCGTGCAGGGCGCGGGCTTGCCCTGACAGCTGATGGGTGGGGGGCGTCCAGAGGTTCTCCATGCCACGGCCAGGGGTTTACCCCTGGACCCCGTCGGGGCCGCCACCGCCACCGGCCCCGGGGCCTTGGCCCCCGACCCTTTCCACCAGGCCCCTTTTCACCCGGCCCCTTTTCGCTGGGGGGTAGCCGCCAGGGAATGCGGGTCTTGATGGGCCATGGGCCGCATCCCGGCCTTCCGTCCGAACACGCATCGCCAGTGCCGCCGGGTGGTCCCGAGCCTGGGCCGGCTCGGGCTCAGCCCACCTTGCTGATCGCCCACTTCACCTGCTGGGGCCCCTCGGCCGAGCCCGTCAGCACCACCTGTTCGGATCGCCTGGGCTCGTGGCCACCCAGATACACGCTCTCCTCGAGCGAGATCTTCGCCCCGTCGGCGCGCAGCCGCCAGCCCCCGCCGGTGGGAAGCCTGAGCAGCACCGCCTCGCCGTCCTGCTGCAGACTGGCGCTGACCGCCGGGTGCAGGTGAAAACGCACCGTGAAGTTCTGCGGAGTGGGTGCTTCCACTGCGTCCTCGCCACGGATGTCCTCGCCGCTCTCGGCGAGATAAAGGCGGCGGCGATGCACCGCGCCGAACGGCTTCTGCCATCCATCGTGGCTCGCTTCCAGCCAGTGTGCGCCGTTCGCTTCCTGGCGCTGCATTTCCACCCTCTCCGGCCGCCGCCCCAGCCCGCTCGGCCGCAGCTCGGCTGAGCTGATATCGCCGATCACAAGGGTGGAATGGGCGGCCGTCGCGCGCATGGCGTCACGCCATTCCGGTGTGCTGGCGGACGCGGCGCCGCAATTCACGATCATCCGTTCGCGCCCGAGCGACAATTCGATCGCCAGCGTGCCGGCATGGGCGAAGCGGTCCACCCCCGGTGGTGGCGGGGTGCCGCAATCCACGATCAGTACGCTGCGCCCGGCCTGCAGCCGCTGATACCCGCCATCGGTCAGCCCGCTGGGGGCGCGCCCGCTGCGCCCGGCCTGGGTCAGCACCAGGTCGATCAGCGTGGTCTGCTCCTCCTTCGCGCCGTTGAACAGCGCAAGTCCGCCATCGCCGTGGCGCAGCACCCGCAGCGCCGGGGCCATGCGCTCGATTGCGGCATTCAGCGCCGGCGGCGGCTGCACCTGGGCCGCCTGCAGCAGCGAGCGGATCTCGGTCAGGTCCTGCAGCGCCGCCAGATGCGCTGCCGGGCTGCGCTCGGCATGGCAGCCATCGGGCAGCACCTGCCGCCCGATCTCCTGCGGCAGGAAGCGCAGCGCCCGGGTCAGGAAGGCGGCGTGCTCGGGCATCGCCACGGCGGCGGCGATCAGCCCCTTCAGCGCGGTCAGCGCCCTTGCGTCCAGTTCCTCGGCCGGCAGCGCCGCCGACAGGCTGCGGGCGTCGGAGACCAGCCGGCTCATCAGCTTCTGGCGGAATCCGTCATCGGCGCTGCTGGCGAAGAAATCATAGTGACCGAGCCAGGCTGCGATGCGCCCGCCCGCCACGTCCGGGCGGTGGGCCAGCGGGTCGCCGACCGGGCCGGTGATCCAGTCCGCGACCAGCGCCCGGGCGCGCAGCCGGGCGGCATCGGTGCCCAGCGCGCGCAGGTCGCGCAGCCAGGAGAACTGGTGCGCCGCCGCCCGCACCTCGGCCGAGCCGGTGGCATCGCTCCAGCCGCGCGGCCGCAGCGCCCTTACCGCGCCGGCGAATTCCAGCTCGCCCTTGAGGATCCGCACCCCGCGCGCGGGATCGCCCGGCCAGGGATCGCGCACCGGCAGCGCCGGCGCGTCCGGCACCCGGCTCATCCGCAGGCTGGGCAAGCGTGCCATGGCACGGCGGGCATCGCGCAGCCAGCGTCGCGGATCGGCGTGCATCAGGACCCCGCCCGCAGCGCGGCGATCGCGCCCGCCTGGTCGGCGGCGCCGAACACCGCGGTGCCGGCCACCACCATATCCGCCCCCGCGGCGAGCGCCGCCGGCGCGGTGGCGCCATCCACCCCGCCATCGACGCCGAGCGTGATCGCCCGCCCGCTGGCGTCGATCATCCGCCGCAATGCGGCGATCTTGGGCAGCTGCGAGTCGAGGAAGCGCTGTCCGCCGAAGCCGGGATTGACTGTCATCACCAGCACGATATCCGCGAGGTCCAGAACATAGGCCGCCACTTCCGGCGAGGTCGCCGGGTTGATCGCCACGCCGGCCTTGCAGCCCAGCGCCCGGATCGCCCGCAGCGAGCGGTGCAGATCGGGTCCAGCCTCCGGATGCAGGGTGATGTGCGCCGCGCCGGCCTCGGCGAAGGCGGACAGATAGGGATCGGCGGGGGCGATCATCAGATGCACGTCGAGCGGCAGCCCGCAGGCCGCGCGCATCGCCCGCACGACCGGCGGGCCGAAGCTGATATTCGGCACGAAATGCCCGTCCATGACATCCAGATGCAGCCAGTCCGCGCCGGCTGCCTCCACCTCGCGCGCGGCTTCGCCCAGGCGCGCGAAATCGGCCGCGAGCAGGCTGGGGGCGACAATGATCCGCCGATGTTGCGGGGGGGCCATCGGCCCGTTCTAGACAGGCCCTTCGGGTGAGCACAAGCGGCGCGTCTCATCGGGGCCGCAACCTGGCGGTGAAGAACCCGTCCATCCCCCCACGATCGGCCCATAGCCCCGGATGGGTGCGCAGGAAGCCCTCCGCCGTGCGTGCCTCGGGCAGCGCTGCCAGTTCCGCCGTAGTGAAGGGATCGGCAAGCAGCCCGGCGCGGCCGGCGGCGGCGATCCGGTCCGGCCCTTCCTCGGGTTGCAGCGAGCACACGGCGTAGATCAGCCGTCCGCCCGGGGTGAGCAGCCTGGCGGCGGCGGCGAGCAGCCGGTCCTGCGTCTCGGCCAGCGCCACGAGGTCGCGCGGGCGTTTCAGATGGGCGATATCCGGGTGGCGGCGGATCGTGCCGGTGGCGCTGCACGGCGCGTCCAGCAGGATGGCGTCGAAGCGTAGGGCGGGCGCCCAGTCCAGCACATCGGCGGTGACCAGCGTGGCGGTCAGCCGCAGCCGGGCCAGATTGTCGGCCAGCCGGGCCATCCGGGCGGGATCGCGCTCCACCGCCGTCACCACCGCCCCGGCGGCGGCGAGCTGGGCGGTCTTGCCGCCGGGCGCGGCGCAGAGATCGGCGACGCGCTCGCCCGGCCGCACCCCGAGCAGCCGAGCCGGCAGCGCGGCGGCGGCGTCCTGCACCCAGAAGTGGCCCTCGGCGAAGCCGGCCAGCCCGGTCACCGCGGTGCCGGGGGGGAACCGCAGCGAGCCGGTGGGCAGCACCACCCCGCCCGCCGGCGCGGCCTGGTCCGGCGCCAGCGTCAGATCGAGCGGCGCCGGCTGCTGGTGCGCGTGCGCGATCGCCCGGGCCTGCGGCCCCCAGGCGCGCCACAGCCAGGCGGGGGTGTCCATCCGGGGGCCGTCGATCGTCTCCAGCGCCGCTTGTCCGGTCTCCGACACCCGGCGCAGCACCGCGTTCACCAGCCCGGCGAAGGGCGCGGCATGCCGCCGTGCCAGCGCCACGGCGGTGGCGACGGCCGCGTGCGGCGGCGTGTCGAGCAGCAGCAGCCCCGCGGCGCCCAGGCGCAGTATCTGGCGCACCAGCGGCGGCGGCGCCTTCGCCAGGAACGGTTCCAGCACCGCATCCAGCGAGCCCGCGCGGCGGAGCACCGCGGCCGCCAGACGATGGCCGGCGGCGCGGTCCCTGGCGTCCATCGGCGGCAGGGCCTCCAGCGCCTCGTCCAGCGGGCGGTGGCCCTCCAGCACCGCGAGCAGCAGCGCCAGGGCCGCACCCCTGGTGGGGTCGGCCGCGATGGCGGCGCAAGCTGTCCCGCCGGCACTGCCCGCCGGCCGGCCGGTGCCGGCAGAGCGGCGGGCACCTTCGTCCTTGCGCTGGCTCCCGGCCATGCTAGGCCTTCAAAGGTGCGAAGGGTTTCAAGGGCACGGCCCGGGGCGCTCGTCAGACCAACGGGCGGAGCCGAGTCGGCTCGATGACCGGGTCACTTCCTAGCCCCCGTCACAGCCGACCGCCCGCCCCATGATCCGGCAATGCGCCAGGGCTTCTCCGGTCACGCCGATCACCGTGCCGGACCAGCCATCGTCCAGCCGGTCGAGCACCAGGAACCCGTATTCCGACAGCGCGAAGCCGTGCCGCAGCGTCTTCCCGTCCAGCTCCAGCCCGGCCTGCGGCGGCATCACGATCGCATCCTCGGCATCGCCGCCATTGCCGGTGACGAGCTGGCCCGGGCGGTCGGGGCCGAAATCAAAGGCGGCGAAGACATGCACATGGCCCGAGACCACCAGATCGAGCGCCGGGGGAACCTGATCACGGATGGCGGCCTGCTCGGTCGCGTTCAGCATCGCCCCGACCGGCACGCCGATGCCCTCTGCCAGACCCCAGACCGGCCGGTGGGTCAGCAGCCAGGCCTGCGTTCCGGAACCGGCCGGTCCGGCCTCGGCGAACAGCGTCTGAAGCTGACCGGCATAGACGGCGACCTTTTCCTGCCGCGCCTTGCTGTCGTCGGCATCCGCCCCGTCCAGCACCAGCAGCGCCAGCTTGCCGAAGTGCAGCGCATAGGGCGCGGTGGCGTCCTGGCAGTCGGTGAGGCCGGGATGGGGATCCAACAGGCGGAACCAGCCATGCCCGCCGCGGCTGCATAATTCGTGGTTGCCGCGCACCAGAACCCAGGGCGCTGCGGCCAGCAGCGGTGCGGCGGGGTCGAAGAAATCGGCCTTCCAGACCGGCCAGTTATCGCCCCAGGGGCTGCCGGCACAACCAGGGCGGCCAGGGGGGCAGGCGCTTTCCCGGTAGTGGTAGTCGCCGACATGGATCACGAGGTCGGGCCTGGTGGCGGCGGCCAGCCTGGCCAGGGTGGCGAACGGCCAGGCCGCCGGGTCGTTGCAGTCCTGCACGGCCTGTCCCTTCAGCCGGCAGCCGGTATCGCCGATCACCACGATCCGGCGCAGATCGCGCGGCGGCACCGGGGCGGGCAGCCCGGCGACCCGGATCCTCACCGGCGCCGCCGCCCGCGCGGTGCAGACCTGAACCGGAAATGCCGCGTCCTCTGTCCCGCGCGGTGCGCTTGGCAGGATCAGCC
>DAICZL010000547.1 GCA_027311165.1 bacterium | reverse complement strand
CTTTGACGCCGTCGGATCGGAATGTCTTGATGGTCTGAGGCGCCGGTGCGGCAGATGCGGGTGCCATCGGACAGGGCGGAGGACGGGGGATGGCGCAGGGTCGGGCAGAGGGATCAGCCGAGGCAGGGCCCGCGGCGGGCGAGGCGGCTGCGGCGGCGGCAGGTCCGAGCGTTGCCGCCTGGCGCGCCTCCCGCGTGGGGCGTCTGCGGCTCGACCGGCCTAAGGCACTGAACGCGCTCGATCTGCCGATGATCCGCGCGTTGCGCGCCGCGCTCGAGTCCTGGCGGGCCGATCCCGGCGTGCATGCCGTGGTGATCGAGGGCGCCGGTGGCCGCGCCTTCTGCGCCGGGGGCGATATCCGTGCCGTGCGCGCTGATGCCATGGCCGGGCGGCGGGAAGCGGTGGAGGATTTCTTCGCCGAGGAATACGCGCTGAACCTGGCGATCGCCCGCTATCCCGTGCCCTATGTCGCACTGATCGACGGCGTGTGCATGGGCGGGGGCATCGGCGTGTCGGTGCACGGGGCGGTGCGGATCGCGACCGAGGCGGCGCTGTTCGCCATGCCGGAGACCGCGATCGGCTTCTTCCCCGACATCGGGGCGAGCCATGTGCTGCCGCGCCTGCCGGGCGCGCTCGGGATGTATCTGGGCCTGACCGGTGCGAGGCTTTCGGGGGCGGACGCGGTGCATGCCGGGCTCGCCACGCATTTCGTGGCGCGCGAGCGGCTGGCCGCCGTGTCGGCGGCGCTGGAGACCGATGGCGTGGCCGCGATCGCCAGCCATGCCGCGCCGCTGCCGGCCTTCTCGCTCGGCCCCCATCGCGCAGCGATCGATCGCTGCTTCGGCGCAGACAGCGTGATGGAGATCCTGGACCGCCTGGCCGCCGAGCCTGGCGATTGGGCGCAGCAGACGCTCGGACTGCTGCGCGCGGCGAGCCCGCTGGCGGTGCTGTGGTCCTTCGAACTGCTGCGCCAGGGGGCGATGCGCAGCCTGGAAGACTGCCTGGCCGCGGAACTGGCGCTGACCCGGACGGTCACGGCCCATGCGGCTTTTCATGAGGGGGTGCGGGCGATGGTGGTGGACAAGGACCGCGCTCCGCGCTGGCAGCCGGGGCGGATCGAGGAGGTCGATCCGGCCGTGATCAGGGCGATGTTCGCCACCCCCGCGCCCGGCTGACCGCCCCTCGCCGTCCCTGGATTTGTGGAGATATAAATACATATCATCAGATACTTAAGAGCTTGATCTGAGATTTTTCAGAGACGATTGCCGACTCCCTCGGGGATCGATGTCGGATTTTCATGCATCCGTTGGCCTGCCGCAGGATATCATCCTCGGCGTAAACAACAGCGGTGGTCGACGATGACGTGTTCCGCCTGGGCTGGCCGTTTTCGCGTGGTGGCAGGCGTTGTGCCGGTGTTCGGCCTGGTGTTCGCCGGGGCGGTGGCGCTCTTCCCCGGTGCCGGAGCCCGCGCCGCCGATGACACGCCGGTGGAGGTTCAGGCGGTCGACGCGCTCAACCAGGCGTTCGGCGTCCATCCCGGGCTGCGCGCCAATCACGCCAAGGGCGTGGTGGTGGAGGGCAGCTTCACCGCCACGCCCGAGGCGGCGGGGCTGAGCAGGGCGGCGCATCTGCAGGGTCGGCCGGTGCCGGTGGTTGTGCGCTTCTCTGATGCCGGCGGGCTGCCCGGCGTGCCCGACGGGGCGCCTGGCAATCCCCATGGCATGGCGGTGAAATTCCATCTGCCCGACGGATCGGAAACCGATGTGCTCGGCGTCTCGCTCAGCAAGTTCCCGGTCTCCAGCGTCGCCGAGTTCCGCGATCTGTTCCTGGCGGTGGCGGCGACCAAACCCGATAGCCCGCAGCCCACGCCGATCGCCCGGTTCATGGCGAGCCATCCGGTGGCGGCGCGCGCCCTGGCGGTGCCGCCGGCGGTGCCGGCGAGTTTTGCCAGCGAGACCTATTACGGGGTGAATGCGTTCCTGCTGGTGGGCAAGGACGGACACAAGCAGGCCATCCGCTATCGGCTGGTGCCGGCCGCCGGCGACGTTCATCTGGATGACGCCACCGCCGCCCGGCAGGCCCCCGATTTCCTGATCGACGAGATCAAGACACGTCTCGCCTCTGCGGCTGGGGGAGCGCCGGTGACGATGCGCCTGATCGCCCAGCTGGCCGAGCCGGGCGATCCCACGGCCGATCCGGCGGTGAACTGGCCCGAGGACCGCAAGCTGGTGGTGCTGGGCGAGATCACGCTGCTGCATGTTGCTGCCGACAGCGCTGCCGCAGAAAAGCCGCTGCTGTTCCTGCCGGACCAGCTGACCGACGGGATCGAGGCTTCGGACGACCCCATGATCGATGGTCGTGATGGCGCCTATGCCGAGTCTTTCTCGCGCCGCAGCCACTAGTGGTCCGATCCCGACGCCTGGAAGCCAGGCGTCGGGTGAATCGGCCCGCCCGCCAGGCCCTTCTGGTCCGATCCCGACGCCTGAAAGCCAGGCGTCGGGTGGAAAGGCCCACCCGCCAAGCTCTTTTGGTCCGATCCCGGGCGTCCATCCGCCGTGCGCGCATCCCGAGACGGGGCGGGATGATCGGGCGGATGTCGGCGGAAGCCCTCGCCATCGCCGTCTATGGCCGATCCGCGACCCCGTGAGGATGCGGTAAATCTGCTCACGCGATGCTGAAGTCTGCTACTCTCGGTGGAACGAACGCTTTTCCTAGCTAACAACTATGCAATGTGCTTTTATCAGCGAGACGTAAGGATGAGACGCGGCGGACGCGGGTCTCCCCCGCGAATGCGTTCCGATCTTGCAGGACGCGCGGTCTGTGATCTGACGTGATGAGCGATCTCGGGGTGTCCACCCGCTCGGGTCCGGAAATGGCAGAAGCGGCAAGGGCTTCGCCCGTGATGCTGCAGATGGCCGGCAGGATGCCGAACGCGGCGGGAGGCGGGGATTTGCGAAACGGATGGATGCCCAAGCGGGGTCAGGCTGTAATCGGGTCGTGACCGGGTGAACGCCCCGGTGGGGCCGGCCCGGGCGAACCGATCCTGGAAAGGACGATGCAGATGGATGTGTTCTCTTCATTCGATCCACTCTTTTCGCTCTCCGGGCTGGTGGTCGGGCTGCTGGTGGGCCAGACCGGCGTGGGCGGCGGGTCGCTGATGACGCCGCTCCTGATCCTGCTGTTCGGCGTGCATCCGGCGACTGCGGTCGGCACCGATCTGCTGTTCGCGGCGGCCACCAAATCTGTCGGCACCCTGGTCAATGGCCGCAACAAGACGGTGGACTGGGTGGTGGCCAGCCGTCTCGCCTGCGGCAGCATTCCGGCCACCGCGCTGACCTTGGTGCTGATTTCCAGCTTCAACCTGGTGAACCCCCACACGGCGGCGATCATCTCCGCGGTGCTGGGCGTGGCGCTGATCCTGACCGCGGTGGCGCTGGTGTTCCGCGCCCGTCTGGTGGAACTGGCGGCGAGTCGGGTGGACCGGCTGACCAGGCGGCAGACCGCGCTGCTGACGGTGCTGACCGGGGCGGCGCTGGGGGTGCTGGTGTCGCTGTCCTCGGTCGGCGCCGGCGCGCTCGGGGTGACCGCGCTGATCCTGCTTTATCCGCGCCTGCCGCTGTCGCGCATCGTCGGCACCGATATCGCCCATGCCGTGCCGCTGACGCTGATCGCGGGCGCCGGGCACTGGTATCTGGGATCGGTGGACTGGTCGCTGCTGCTCTCGCTGCTGGCCGGGTCGATCCCGGGCATCGTGATCGGCAGCGTGTTCTCGGCGCGCGTGCCCGAAGGGGTGCTGCGCCCGGTGATGGCAGTGGTGCTGGTGCTGGTGGGCGGCAAGCTGGTGTTCTGAACCGGGCGCGTGCCCCGGGCCGCAGGGTGTATAAGACGTCGGGCAAGCGAGAATACGGTGCGGGCTCTGCCTCTGTAGTCTTTTGAAGTCAGTCTTTTGAAGTTAGTCTTTTGAAGTCCGCGGGCGAGCGGGGCGGAGCGCCTTGGCCGTCGCTTGATCAGGCCGCGTCCACCGCCCGCCGCCGCCTGGTCTGTGCCGGCGCGTCCTGCTCTTCGGGCGGGGCCAGTGCCGCCAGCAGCGCGTTGCGCAACAGTTCCAGCTTGCGCTCGTTCTCGACCTTCAGCCCGAACACGTCCTTCACGTAGAACACATCCACGGCGCGCACGCCGTAGGTGGTGATATGGGCGGAGGCGATCTGCAGCCCCTGCTCGCTGATCGCCGCGGTTACGTCGTGCAGCAGGCCCGGCCGGTCGCGCCCGTTCACCTCCAGCACGGTGTGGCTGTTGGAGGCGCGGTTGTCGACCACCACCCGCGGCGGCACGTGGATCGCGCGCATCCGCCGGCCGATCAGCGTGCGCGAGAGCTTGCGGATCTCGCTGCCCAGCCGCAGCCGCCCCGACAGCGCCTGCTCGATCAGCACCGACAGCCTGGCCAGGCGGTGCGGCGCATCGAAAGTGCCGCCGGCGGCGTCCTGGATCCAGAACGTATCCAGCGCCATGCCGTTGGTCAGGGTATGGA
>DAICZL010000544.1 GCA_027311165.1 bacterium | reverse complement strand
GCACCTGATCGGTGTGCTGGCCGAGCAGCGGCGGGGCCAGCCGGTAGTCGGCCGGGGTCTCCGACAGGCGCACGGGGTTCGCGAGCACCTTCACCATCGCCCCGGACGCATGGGCCATTTCCCGCACCGCGCCGCGGGCGATGCTCTGCGGGTCGGCGAATGCCTCGGCCAGGGTGTTGATCGGGCCGCAGCCGATCGCCAGCGCGTCCAGCCGGGCCACCCACCAGGCGGTGGGCTGGGCACGCAGCACCGGGGCGAGCGTCGCGGTGACCAGGTCGCGGTGCTGCACGCGGGCGGCGTTGGTGGCGAAGCGCGGATCCTCAGGCAGGCCGGCCAGATCGAAATTCTCGCAGAAGCGGCGAAACGTGGCGTCGTTGCCGATCGACAGCACCAGGAACCCATCCGCCGTGCGGAATTCCTGATAGGGCACGATATTGGGGTGCTGGTTGCCCAGCCGGGGCGGGTTCTGCCCCGTCGCCAGGAAGTTCATGCCCTGGTTGGCGAGCCAGGCGAGGCTGGTATCCAGCATGCCGATATCGACCTGCTGGCCCGCGCCCGTCGCCTCGCGGTGGCGAAGCGCGGCCAGGATGCCGATGCAGCCATACAGCCCGGCGAACAGATCGGCGATCGGCACGCCGACCTTCTGCGGCGGCCCGTCGGGCGCGCCGGTCAGACTCATCACCCCGCCCATCGCCTGGATCAGACTGTCATAGCCGGGGCGCGCGGCCGCCGGACCGGTCTGGCCGAAGCCGGTGATGGAACAATAGATCAGCCCCGGATGCGCGGCGTGCAGCTGCTCGTAGCCCAGGCCGTAGCGGGCCAGTGCACCGACCTTGAAATTCTCCACCAGTATATCGCAGCCCGCGATCAGGCGCCGCGCGATCGCCTGGCCCTCCGGCTGGGAGATGTCGAGGGTGACCGAGCGCTTGTTGCGATTGACACCGATGAAATAAGCGCTCTCGCCGGTCCCCGGCATGACCGGCGGGGCGAAGCCGCGAGTGTCATCGCCCGAGCCGGGCTTCTCGATCTTGATCACCTCTGCGCCGAGATCGGCCAGCATCTGCACGCAGGTCGGCCCGGCGAGCACGCGGGTCAGATCGAAAACCTGCAAGCCTTTCAGCGGACCGGTGGGTGGGATCATGGAGCGGGTCTTCCGGGAAGGGGCATGGGCGATCGCCGAGCCTGCGCGATGGATCGACAGGAAAGCCCATGGCGGGCCAGAAAGCGATGGGGGGAATCGACCGCCCCGGGATGCGGCCGCCCTCTCCGCTCGCGGCGCCATCGCCGGAGGCGCCACGGCCCGAACCAGGCCGCTGTCCCGGGCCGGCGGGTGCGCGGACCACCCCCCCGGCGCCGATCAGAGGGCGCGGTCCGTCCGACCGGAACGATCAGGCTCCGCCCGGTCCGCCTGATGGATGGGACGAAAGCGTCAGGATCGCACCGCTAGATCAGGGTGAGCTCCACCGATGCGACGCCCTGGCGGATGATACCGAGCTCCCTGGCCGCGGCGACCGAAAGATCGATGATCCGCCGCCGCATCGCGCCACGGTCGGTCACCGTCACGATCACCTGCTGTCCGGTCATCTTGTTGGTCACCAGCAGCCTGGTGCCGAAGGGCAGCCAGGGATGCGCGGCGGTCATCGCCTCCTGGTCGAAACGCTGCCCGCTGGCGGTCCGCCGGCCGTGATGGCGTGGCCCGTAGAACGAGGCCATGCCGACCTGGCGCCAGCCGGTGGTGACCGGCTCGATCACGGCCTCGTCGTCGGGCTCGCGCTGCGCGGTCCGCGCGGCATGGCCGCGATGTCCGGACCCGGTCGTGTGGGTGGTGCCCGCATGGGCATGAGCATGGGTGAACATCATCAGGGCCGCGGCCAGCAATCCCGCCGTGCCGCGACCGGCAGGGCGCTGCCTGAGGCGCGAAGTGCGATGCGGCATTACTGATCTGGACTGGGCCGGCCGGGTAAGCTTATCCGTGCTGCGAGTGGCGGGGGCGTCCGATCTGGGACAACCACCCATAAAAGAATAATACATAATCAATCCCTCCAGGCCGTTTCGCTCGATACGGCGGTGATCCTCCGAAGTGCTGGGCCAGGGATCGCTTCCGCTGGCCAGGGCGCCATTGCAGCGACCCCTGGGCCGGAAGATGCTGGCGAAGGACGCCAAACGTCAAGTCCGGAGGATTTGTCCGTCTTGGCCGGCCCGGCCGCGGCGCGGCTGGACCAGACGTCGATCGCCCCCGTCAGGGCGGGGCGATCAGGCCCCGGCGATCTTCCGGCGCTCCAGATGGAGGCGCCAGCGAGACGCCGCCGCGGGATTGACGGCGCCGTCCGGCAGGCTGCCGGCGCAGATCGCGGCCACCTGGCGCACCGTGTCGAACGCCTGATGCTCGATCGCTTCGCTGGTCAGGCCGCCGATATGGGGGGTGGCGATCACGTCCGGGCGTGCGGCGAGAAAGGCGCTGGGCTTCTGGTCGGGGGCGCGGCCGACATCCATCGCGGCGCCGCCGAGATGGCCGCGCACCAGGGCCTGTTCCAGCGCGGCCTCGTCCACCAGTTCGCCGCGCGAGAGATTGATGAAATACGCCCCCTGCCGCATGGCGGCGAAAGCCGCCGCATCCATCAGCCCAGAGGTCGCGGGCACCGATGCGGCGAGGCAGACCACATAATCCGCGCCGGCGAGCAAGGTCTGCAGCGCCACCTGGCGCAGTCCCGGCGCGGCCAGCGCCACATGCGGGTCGTTCACCAGCACCTGCATGCCCAGCGCCAGTGCCAGCTCGGCCAGGCGCCTGCCGATGGCGCCGTAGCCGATGATGCCGAGCGTGGCGCCCTGCAGCTGCCGACCGCGCCGGATCGGCGGGTCCGATCCCGCCCGGTAGGCCGCGACCGCGCCGGAGATGCCGCGCGACAGATCGACCAGCATGCCGAGCGCGAGCTCGGCCACCGCGGGGACGAAGCCGGGGCTCGCCCGGGTCAGCAGCACCCCGTGGCGGCTGGCGGCCGGCACGTCGATGGTGCTGATATCGACCGCCACCCGGCAGACCGCGAGCAGGCCGGGCAGGCCGGCGAACACCCTCTCCGACACTGCGGTGGCACGGTCTGCGACCAGGATCTGCGCATCACCGGCCGCAGCGATCAGGTCCGCGGGATCCTCGAGCACCTGCGCTGTGGGGTTCAGCCGGACCTGCGCCAGCCCGCGCAACGCCGCGAGAGCGTTCTCTCCATAGTAGTTCTCCAGCATCACCGGAGAATGAGTGAGAAAAACCCGCATCAGACCGGCTGACCCTCCCTGCTGCGGTTCAGTATCCGAACGCGGCCGGCAGCAGCGTGCTGATGCCTGGCACGAAGGCGATCACCAGCAGGCAGAGCAGCAGCAGGCCGAGATAGCCGAGGATCGGGCGGACCGTGGCCTCGATCGGCACGCCCCCGATCAGGCAGGCGCCGTACAGGCCGAGGCCGAGCGGGGGTGCGAACAGCCCGATCCCCATCGCGATCACCAGCACGACACCGAACTGCAGGGGCGCGATCCCGAGCAGGCCCGCCACCGGCAGCAGCAGCGGTCCGAAGATGATCAGCGCCGCCGCACCTTCCAGCACCGATCCCATCAGAATGAGAATACCGATCGAGAGCAGCATGAACACCCCGGTGCCGCCGGTGCGCGACAGGTCGATCATGAACTGGCCCACCGCGTGGGGGATCTGCTGCAGGGTGAGCGTGAACGCCAGCGCCTGGGCGGCGGCCACGATGAACAGCACCAGGCCCGACCGCCGCGCGGCCTGCACGAAACATCCCGCGCCGCTGCGCCAGTCGAGCTCGCGGAACACGAAGCCGCCGGCCACCAGCGCATACAGCACCGCGAACGCCGAAATCTCGGTGGCCGTGGCGAAACCGCTCTTGAAGCCGAAGAAGATCATGCCGATCAGCCCGAACGACACCGCGGCCCCGCCCCACAGCCTGGGCAGTGTCTGCGGCGCAGGCCCGGCGAGCGGGGCCGCCGGCGCGCCGCGGATCACGCTCACGCCGATCAGCGCCGCGGCCATCAGCAGCGCAGGCAGGATCCCGGCCATGAACAGCACGCCGATCGACAGATTGGCGACGAAGCCCAGGATGATCAGGTTGATGCAGGGCGGAATGGTCTCCGCCATCACCGCCGAGGCCGCGAGCAGCGCCACCGCATTGCCCGGGCTCTGGCCGGCACGCCGGGAGGCCGGGATCAGCACCGCGCCCACCGCCGCGACATCGGCCATCTTGGAACCGGAGATGCCCGAGAACATCACCATCGACAGCACCATGACGACATCGAGCCCGCCGCGGACCCGCCCCGCGCCCCGCTGCAGCAATGCGATCAGGCGGACGGACATCCCGTTCGCCTCCATCAGATAGCCCACCAGAATGAAGAACGGGATCGCCAGCAGCACGAAATTGTCGATCCCGCGCGCCATCTGCTGGGCGAAGATGACGCCTGGCAGACTGCCCTCTACCCAGATGAACACCAGCGCCGCGAGTGCCAGGGCGAAGCCGATCGGCAGGCCGCCGGCCAGGGTGAGGAGGAAGCCCAGCAGCATCAGGGTGCCCGAAGACGGCAGGCGGTCCGGCACCCAGGCATTGGCCGCCAGAAAGGCAAGCGCGACGGTGCCCGTGATCAGCCCGGCCTGCAGCACCGCAATCCTCGTCCGGCGCAGGAACCGATCGAGCGCGAAGACGGTCATGAACCCCGCACCGACGCCCATCGGATAGAAGGTGAGCGGCAGCGGCAGGCCCGATCCGGTGGTCTGGCCGGCGGTCAGCAGGGCGAGCTCGATCGCGTAGAGCGCAACCAGGCCGGAGACGATCAGGACCAGCAGCGCGCCAGTCGCATCGACCACCTGGCGGGTGGCTGCCCCGAGCCGTCCGACCAGGAAGACGACGCCCGGATTTTCCTCCCGCGCCAGCGCGCTCGCCGCCCCGAAGAAGCTCGAGCCCACCATCAGCCCGCGCGCCACGTCATCGGCCCATTCGACAGGCGCATCGAACAGCGCGCGCATCAGCACCGCGACGATGACCACCGCGAGATCGCCGAGCAGCAGCGCCCCCGCCGTGATGTCGGACACGCGCAGCAGCGCTGCCGACCATCGCGACGCCAGGCCCGCCGCCGGCCCGGCGGCGATCGGCGCTGTGAGGGTGCTTCTGGCGGGCTGGACCATCGGGGCTCTCGGAGCCATGCGCCGGGATCGGGCCGCTAGATCGTCGTCGCCTGGATCAGCTCGATCACCGGCCGCGCCTGCGGCATCCGGGCGAGGAAATTCGTCGTCTGCGGCAGCACCCGGGCGCGAAACGCCGCCTGATCGCAGGCGATCACGCTCACGCCCTTCTGTGCCAGCAGCTCAAGCGCCTCCTGTTCCACCGCGAGGCCATGGGCGCGGGTATCCGCGCCGGCCAGGCGCGCGCAGGAGAGGAAGCCCTCGCGCAACTTCGGGTCCATGCGCTGGAAGGTGGCATCGGAAAAATACGTCGTCAGCGGCGAGAAGATATGCTGTGTCAGCGCATAGAACTTTGCCGTTTCATAAAATTTGCTGGCCAGGATGGTCGGTGGATCATGTTCCAGACCGTCGAGCACACCGGCCTGCAGGGCGGTATAGACCTCGCCGAAGGCGAGCGGCGTGGCCGCCGCCCCCATCAGCCGCAGGCATTCGGTGATGACCGGGCTGGGCAGGGTGCGGATCTTGAGGCCGCGCAGATCCTCGGGCGTATGGATCGGCCTGCGCGCAAGGATGCTGCGCGCCCCGAAATTATAGGCCCAGGAAATCACCCGGATACCGGCCATCCTGAGCAGGGCCTCCTCGATCGGGCGGGTGGCCCCGGCGTCGAAGGCCCTGGTCTGCTGGGGGAAGCTCGAGAACAGATAGCCGAGATCGAACGTACCGACGAGCGGCACGAGATTGGCGGAGATCGACGATCCCGACACCATCATGTCGATCACCCCGAGCTTGACCGAGTTGATGACGTCGATTTCCTGGCCGAGCTGATTGTCGGGGAAGAAGCTGATCGCGATCTGTTCGCCGAGACCAGCCTCTTTCAGGCGGCTGATCAGGAAATCGTAATAGACCCTGCCATTCGCGTATTTCGGATCGTTCGCCTGTGACGAGGACAATTTGAGCTTGACTGTGCCCGCCCGCGCCCGCCCGATGATGGCCGGAGCGAGCGCGAGCCCGGCAGCCCCGCGCAGCAGCGGCCGGCGGCCGAACTGGTTCACTGCCATGGCGTCCCTCCCCGACCTGGGTCGTTCGCTGCCCAGTCTTGGCATCGAAGCACGGCGTGGTCCCCAAGCGCCGATCATCCGACGCATGGGACGCATGCGCCAGGATCGGGCCGCTCGAGCACTATCGCATCAGGTTGGCTTCAACCGCGATAGAATTGCTAGCCAGAACAACGCGCCGGGGCGCGAGCGAACCGCAGATCCGATTGAAACCGGTGCCGATCGCGCTCTACCGCGGCGGCCGATCCGACAGTCGATCGGCCACCGGCCCTGGTCTTTGTTCTACCGGGCAAGTTTTCTCAGATCCGATCAATCCATCTGATCGGGTGTGGTCTAGGCCGGCAGCGGCGCCGGGGCGCTGGACAGGCGGGGCTTGCGGCTGTGCACGATGCTGAACACCGAAGGCACGAACAGCAGGGTCGCGAAGGTGGCGAACATCAGGCCGCCGATCACCGCCTTGCCCAGCGGTGCGTTCTGATCGGCGCTGAAGGCCATCGGCACCATGCCGATCACCATCGCCATCGCCGTCATCAGCACCGGTCGGAAGCGCGTCGCCCCGGCTTCGATCGCCGAGGTAACGGCATCCTTGCCCATCGCCAGCTGTTCGCGCGCGAAGCTCACCACCAGGATGCTGTTGGCCGTCGCGACCCCCATGCACATGATCGCCCCGGTCAGCGCCGGCACCGACAATGTGGTGTGGGAGATGAACAGCATCCAGACGATGCCGGCCAGCGCCGCCGGCAGCGCGGTGATGATCACGAACGGATCGAGCCAGGACTGGAAGTTCACCACCACCAGCAGATAGATCAGGATGATCGAGAAGCCGAGCCCGAACAGCAGCTGGGCATAGGCGCTGGTCATGGTATCGACCTGGCCGCGCAGCACCACGGTGGAACCCAGCGGCACGTCTTTCGCGGTATCGGACAGGATGCGTTGGATGTCGGTCGCGACCGCCCCGAGATCGCGTCGCTGAACCGAGGCATAGATATCGATCACCGGCTGCACGTTGTAGTGCGACACCACGGCATTGCTGGGTCCGCGCCAGATGCGCGCAAGACCGCCCAGAACCTGGGATGTGCCGCTGCCGGTGATCGGCATCTGCTGCAGATCGCTCAGAGTGTCGATATAGTATTGCGGCATCTGCACCACGATCGGGTACGACACGCCGCTGCGTGGGTTGAGCCAGAAGGTGGGCGCGGTCTGGATGCTGCCGGCAAGATTGTCGAGCATGCTCTGCGCGACATCCCGCTCGGTCAACCCGACCAGGCTCGCCAGCGAGCGATCGACATCGACATTCAGCGTCGGCAGGTTGAACGCCTGCTGGATGCGCGGATCGGCGATCCCGGTGACCCGGCTGATCCGCGACAGCAGCTTGTCGGCATAGACCCGGTTGGCCGCCAGGTTGTTGCCGATCACCTGCACATCGATCGGCGCGGGCAGGCCGAAATTCAGGATCTGGGTCGTGATATCGGCCGGCAGGAAGGCGAAGGACACGCCCGGAAAGACCCGCGGCAGCCGCTCGCGCAGCTGGTCCACATAATCCTCGGTCGGCTGATGCTCGGGCTGCAGCGAGATCAGGATATCGGCATCCTGCGCGCCGATCGTCCCCGAATTGGCGTACGCCATGTTGATGCCGCTGATCGGCAGGCCGATATTGTCGACGATGTTGAACAACTCGCCGGGCGGGATCACCCGGCGGATTTCCTGCTCGACCTCGTCGGCCTGTCGCGCCGTCTCCTCGATGCGGGTGCCGACCTGCGCGCGCATATGCAGCCGGATCTGGCCGCCATCGACGGTGGGAAAGAAATTCTGTCCCAGGAACGGGGCGAGCCCGAACGAGGCCAGCACCGCGCCGAGGAAGCCCAGCACGAACAAGCGCCTTTTTTCGAGCACGCCGGTCAGCAGCGCCACGTAGCGGGAGCGCACCTTCTCGAAGATCCGCTCGAAGCCCTGCTGGAAGCGCGCCAGCGGATTGCGGCTGCGCGGGGGCGGCTGATGGTGGCCGTGCTCGTCGCCATGATGGGGCGGGGTGCGCAGCAGGAACCGCGCCATCGTCGGCACCAGCGTGCGGGAGAGGACGAACGAGGCGGCCATGGCGAACATCACCGCCTCGGCCAGCGGGCGGAACAGATAGCCGGAAACCCCGCCCAGCCCGAACATCGGCACGAACACGATGTTGATGCACAGCATCGACAGCAGCGCCGGGATCACGATCTGCTGGGCACCATCCATGATGGCACGCTGGATCTCCTTGCCCTGCTCCATGTGCCAGAAGATGTTCTCGATGGTCACCGTCGCCTCGTCCACCAGGATGCCGACGGCGAGCGCGAGCCCGCCCAGCGTCATCACGTTGATGGTCTCGCCGATCGCCGCCATCACGGCGATCGAACTCAGCACCGCGAGCGGGATCGAGACGACGATGATCAGCGTCGAGCGCCAGCTGCCCAGGAACAGCAGGATCATCATCGCGGTCAGCGCCGCGGCGATGCCGCCTTCGCGGATCACCCCGATCACCGCGTCCTTGACGAACACCGACTGATCGCCCACCGCGTCGAGCCGCAGGCTCGGGGGCAGGGATTCCTGGATCTTGGGCAAAAGCGCCTTGACCCCGGCGATGATGTCGAGCGTCGAGGCCGAACCCGCCTTCTGGATCGTCATCAGCA
>DAICZL010000543.1 GCA_027311165.1 bacterium | reverse complement strand
CCCATGCACATGATCGCCCCGGTCAGCGCCGGCACCGAAAGGGTCGTGAAGGTGGTGAACAGGATCCACACGATGCCGGCCAGCGCCGCCGGCAGGGCGGTGATGATCACGAACGGATCGAGCCAGGACTGGAAGTTCACGACGATCAGCAGGTAGATCAGCACGATCGCGAACACGAGCCCGCCGAGCAGTTCGGCATAGGCGGTGTTCATCGTGCTGACCTGGCCGCGCAGCACCACCACCGAGCCGAGCGGCACCTCGGCGCTGGTCTCGGCCAGGATCCGGCGGATGTCGGCAGCCACCGCGCCGAGATCGCGGCCCTGGGTGGTGCCGAAAATGTCGATCACCGGCTGGACATTGAAATGCGAGACGACGGCGCTGCTCGGTCCCCGCCGGATCGTCGCCAGCGCGCCCAGCACCTGGGTCTTGCGTTGCGCGGTGATCAGGATGTTCTTCAGCCGGTCGACCGTGTCGATCCGGTATTGCGGCATCTGCACCACGATCGGATAGGACACGCCGTTGCTCGGGTTCAGCCAGAAAGTCGGCGCGGTCTGGATGCTGCCGGCCAGCGTGTCGAGCATGGTGGTCGCCACGTCCTGTTCGGTGAGCCCGACCTGGCTGGCCAGCGTGCGGTCCACATCGACATTCAGGGTCGGTGCGAAGAAGGCCTGCTGGATGCGCGGATCGGCCACGCCGGGAACCAGGCTGACGCGCCGCAGCAGCATATCGGCATAGGCCCGGTTGGCGGCGATGTCGCCGCCGATCACCTGCACGTCGATCGGCGCCGGCAGGCCGAAATTCAGGATCTGGGTCACGATGTCGGCGGGCAGGAAGGCGAAGGAGGTGCCGGGAAAGCCGACCGGCAGGCTCTTGCGCAGACTGGCCACGAACTCCGCGGTGGGCTCGTGATCGGGATTGAGGGTGATCAGGATGTCGGCATCGCCGACGCCGATCGTGCCCGAATTGGCGTAGGCCATGTTGATGCCGCTGACCGGCAGGCCGATATTGTCGACGATGTTGTAGATCTGGGCCGGCGGAATGGTCTCGCGGATCCGCTGTTCGATCTCGTCGCACAGCCGCGCCGTCTCCTCGATGCGGGTGCCGATCTGGGCGCGGATATGCAGCTTGATCTGGCCGCCATCGATGCTCGGGAAGAAATTCTGTCCCAGGAACGGGGTCAGAGCGAAAGAGGCCAGCACCACCGCGAGAAAGCCGCCCACGAACACCCAGCGCAGCCGTACCGCGGCCTCCAGCAGCCCGCGATAGTGGTCCCGCAGCGCCTCGAAGCGACGCTCGAAGCCGCGCTGGAACGCGGCCAGCGGGTTGCGGCTCGGCGGCTGGGCGGCGGCATGTCCGGCCCCCGGAGCGGCGGCGTGGGCGTGGACGTGGCGGCGCAGCAGATAGCTCGCCAGGGTCGGCACCAGCGTGCGTGACAGCACGTAGGAGGCGATCATGGCGAACACCACCGCTTCGGCGAGCGGGCGGAACAGATAGCCCGCGACGCCGCCCAGACCGAACATCGGCACGAACACGATGCAGATGCACAGCAGCGAGACGGTGGCCGGCACCACGATCTGGCGCGCCCCGTCCATGATCGCCGGCTCGATCTCCTTGCCCTGCTCCAGATGGTAGTTGATGTTCTCGATCGTCACCGTCGCGTCATCCACCAGGATGCCGACGGCGAGCGCGAGCCCGCCCAGTGTCATCACGTTGATGGTCTCGCCGATCGCCGAGAGCACCGCGATCGAGGCCAGAATGGCAAGCGGGATCGAGATCGTGATGATCAGCGTCGAGCGCCAGCTGCCCAGGAACAGCAGGATCATCAGCCCGGTCAGCGCCGCGGCGATGCCGCCTTCGCGGATCACGTCGGAGACCGCGTCCCTGACGAACACCGACTGATCGCCCACCGCGTCGAGCCGCAGGCTCGGGGGCAGGGATTCCTGGATCTTGGGCAAAAGCGCCTTGACCCCGGCGATGATGTCGAGCGTCGAGGCCGAACCCGCCTTCTGGATCGTCATCAGCA
>DAICZL010000542.1 GCA_027311165.1 bacterium | reverse complement strand
GGCCCATAGGGGCGAGGCCCCCGGTCTTGGCGACCCGCGCAGATCACGAGCGACCGTTGCAGGAGAACACGACAGATCATGATGCAATATTGGCTGATGCTGGTGGCGGCGATCCTGCTCGGGCTGGTCGGGCAGGTGATGCTGAAGGGCGGCGCGGCGGCCGGGGCGCAGGGTTTCGTGGCCCAGCTGCTGGACTGGCATACGATGCTGGGGCTGTTTCTCTACGGTTCCTCGGCGATGTTCTACATCGTGGCCCTGCGGCGCATCCCGATGTCGGTGGCGCTGCCCTGCACGGCCAGCACCTATGTCGTGCTGGCATTGATCGAATACAGCTATTTCGGCGTGTCGCTGGGCATCGCCCGGCTGACCGCGATCGGCCTGATCTCGGCCGGCGTGGCCCTTCTGGCGGCCTCCTGAGCGCGTTCGGACCCGGCTGCACGGGATGTGCGGTCCGATCGGGCTCTCCTGGCGTCGTCGGGCAATTTCATCGCGGCTGAAATCCGCCAGAGACGACACTGCGCCGGCGCCACCGCGACGGCGGTTTCAGGGAGCGCTGCTGCCTGGCGGGTTTGCCCGACGACCCACGGGCGGCGGAGCCCTTCGGCCTCGCCCGCACGCCAACCTCACGCCGTAGTCTGCACCGACCAGGTCGCGCTATGGACCAGCGGCGAGCGTTCCAGCGCCACGACCACGCTGTCGAGTTCGTCCGCCCCGGCCGAGGTCGGCAGCAGCACCGCGGCCAGTTCCACCTGGCCGTCCGACTCGTTCAGCGTCTCCATCTCGCGGATCGGATAATGGGCGCGGGTCAGCTCGGTCTCCATCAGGTCGCGCACGTCGGGCACGGAGCCGGGGCTGCACAGGGCGTGCACACGGTATTGCGCCTCGGTCATGCCGGTGCCGATCGGCAGGCGGCTCACCCAGTTGACCAGCGGCCGCAGCAGGGTGTTGCCCGCCAGCACGAAGACCGTCAGCGCCGCCGCCTCCTCGGGCAGGCCGCTGCCGGCGACGGCGCCCACCGCGGCCGAGCACCATAGCGTCGCCGCCGTGTTCAGGCCCCGGATGTTGGTGCCGTCCTTGAGGATGACCCCGGCGCCCAGGAAGCCGATGCCGGTGACGACATTGGCGATGATGCGGGTCGCGCCATCGGTTCCGCCCAGGCGCAGCCCGAGATCGGCGAAGGCCGCGGCCCCCACCGCCACCAGCACATTGGTGCGCAGCCCGGCGGTGCGCTGGCGCCATTGGCGCTCGAAGCCGATCAGCGTGCCCAGCACGAAGGCGGTGGCGAGGGCGAGCAGAGAGCGGGCGAAGGTGGTGGCGGCGAAATCCGCCCAGTGTCCGGCCAGGGTCGGCATCCCGTGGTCAGCCCACCGAAGCTGCCGGCTTTGCCGGCGCGGCTCCGTCCGACATCCGCGCCCGGGCCATGCGGGCGGCCAGGCCCGGGGGTGCGGTCAGCTCGGCTGCGGTCATGGCGCGGTCTCCGCGATGTCCGGGCTCGGTATCTCCCGGTCCGGCATTTCCCGGTCCGGCATCTCCCTTCTGGGCATCTCCCGGTCCCGCGCATCCCGGCCCGGCGGCTCCGGGTCGGGGTTGGCGCGCATCGCCGGCGGGATCCAGCGGTCGAGCGCCGCGGCGAGCGGCGCCGTCGCCGGATGCGCGAGCGCCGCCGCCAGCAGCGCCCAGCTGCGCGGACCATGCGCCAGATAATGCGGCTTGCCGTCACGCCGCGCGAGCCGCACCCATTGTGCCGAAACCAGCAGATGCCGCTGCGCCGCGCACACCGCCATCGCCACGCCGAACCGCGCCGGATCGATCTCCGGCCGGCGCGCCAGATAGCAAGCGATCGCCCGCTCGCGCACCGCTTTGGGGATGTCCTGGCGCGCATCCTCGACCAGCGAGACCAGGTCGTAGGCCGCCGGGCCCGCCGCGGCGTCCTGGAAATCGATGATCCCGATCCGGCGCGGCGGCGCCCGATCGGGCAGCCAGAACAGGTTGCCGCCGAAATAGTCCCGGTGCACGAGCACCGGTGGGCCCTCGAGCTGCCCGAGCATCGCCGCCAGCCCCGCCGTGAT
>DAICZL010000541.1 GCA_027311165.1 bacterium | reverse complement strand
ATCCTCAGCGCTCCCCCCCCCGAGCACGACCAGCCTGCAGGGCAGGCCGAGACGCGCGACAGAGCCGGGGCATTGCCAAAGAGGTCGCGGAATGCTCGCATCGGAGGGAAACAGATCTGCGGGATCAGGCGATGCTCGATCAGTCCTCCTCGACCCGTCCGCACGCCGTCGTCATCGGGTCCGGGTTCGGGGGCCTGGCTGCGGCGATCCGTCTGGGCGCGCGCGGCTACCGGGTCACGATCGTGGAGAAGCTGGACGCGCCGGGGGGCCGCGCCTATGTCTACCGGCAGGACGGTTTCATATTCGATGCCGGCCCGACCATCATCACCGCCCCCTACCTGCTCGAAGAATTATGGAGCCTGTGCGGCCAGCGGATGGCCGATGACATCGATCTGCGGCCGATCGACCCGTTCTACAAAATCCGCTTCGACGACAACAGCGTGTTCAGCGCCAGCGCCGACCCGGCGGCGATGCGCGCCGAGGTGGCACGCTTCGAGCCTGACGATGTCGCAGGCTTCGACCGCTTCATCCGCGACAGCGAAGAAATCTATGCAGTCGCCTTCACCAAGCTTGCCGATCAGCCATTCCACCGCCTGGGCGATCTGCTCAGGAGCGCGCCGGATCTCATCCGGCTGGGCGGCTTCCGGACGGTCTACAATCATGTTTGCCGCTATTTCCGCAACGAGAAGCTGCGCGTCGCCTTCAGTTTTCATCCGCTGCTGATCGGCGGCAACCCGCTGACCACCACCGCGTATTACAGCCTCGTCGGTCATCTGGAGAGGCTGCACGGGGTGCACTACGCGATGGGCGGCACCGGCGCGGTGGTCACCGCCCTGATCCGGCTGATCGAGGGGCAAGGCGGGACGCTGCGGCTGAACGCCGAGGTCGCGCAGATCACCGTCGCCGCCGGGCGGGCAACCGGGGTCAGGCTCACCACGGGCGAGCAGATCGCGGCCGACATCGTGGTGTCGAACGCCGATGTCGGCTGGACCTATACACGGCTGCTGTCGGAGCAGAAGCGGCGGCGATGGACCGACCGGAAATTCGCCCATGCGCGTTATTCGATGAGTCTCTTCGTCTGGTATTTTGGCACCAACCGTCGCTACCATGATGTCTACCAACATACCATGTTGATGGGGCCCCGCTATCAGGGGCTGCTGCGCGATATCTTCTCCCACAAGATACTGTCGCGGGACTTCAGCCTCTATCTGCATCGGCCGACGGCGAACGATCCGTCTCTCGCGCCACCCGGCTGCGACACGTTCTATGTGCTGGCACCGGTGCCCCATCTGGCCAGCGGCATCGACTGGCAGCAGGAGACGGAAAAGTTCCGTGCCCGGATCGAGGCGCGGCTCGAGGAAACCGAACTGCCGGGGCTTGGTGAATGCATCGTCACCTCCCGCGTACTGACGCCGGAGGATTTCCGGGACCGGCTGCTTTCGCTTAACGGCAGCGCCTTCTCGCTCGAGCCGCAACTCTTCCAGAGCGCCTGGTTCCGGCCACATAATATCAGCGAAGAGATCGCGGGGCTCTATCTGGTAGGGGCCGGCACCCATCCCGGCGCCGGGGTGCCGGGGGTGATCTCCTCGGCGCGCATTCTCGATCAGGTCGTGCCGGATGCGAACAGGGTGAGAGCCGGCTGACGGATCCCCGGACGCGCGGTGACGGGCGCGGGCTCATGGACCGGCGACAGGAAAGCGAACCGGTCGGTTCCGATCCGCCCCGCCGGCGCGATCGGCGAGCAGGCGGGCGGCGGCGATGCGGCCCGACATGGTCGCCATCGGGATCCCCGGTCCGGGATGGACGCTGCCGCCAGCCAGATACAGGCCCGCCACCTTGCCGCGGGCGCCGGCGCGCGCGAAACTGCCCATCACGCCGTGGTTGGCGCGGCCATACAGCGCTCCCCCCGTCGCTGGAAACAAGGCATGAAAATCACCGGGTGTCGTGATCACCGGGTCATGCTCGGCGGCGATCGTCAGGCCGCAGGCGCGCAACAGGCCGAAGGCGCGCTCGGTCAGATCGGCGATCTCTTCACGGCCCGGCGGCGCGCGATCTCCGTCGGGCGGGGCGTTGATCAGCGCGAGTAGCCGCTCCGGCGCCCCCCTCATCGGCGCACTGGTCCCGCCGCGATCCTGCGCGCAGAGATAGACGGTCGGCGCGGCGGTGATGCGGCGGTGGCGGAAGATCGATGTGAATTCCGCCGCATAATCCTCGGCAAAGAACACGTTGTGATGCGCGAGATCGAATCCCTCGGTGCGCGCCGACAGGCACCAGGTGATCGCCGAGAGCGAGCGTTGCGGCGGCGCGGTCGCCGGGACCGGACGGGTCTCTGCCGTCAGCGCTGAGATATCGCCGTTGAAGATCACGGCATCGGCCGCCAGGCGCTCGCCGCCGACCAGCCGTACTCCGGCAACGCGCCCGTGTGCGATCAGGATCTCCGCCATGTCGGCGCCGAAGCGGAACTGCGCGCCATTGCGCTCCGCCAGATGCTGGATCGCGCGCGCCAGCTGATGGATGCCGCCCTTGACCAGCCAGACCCCGTCCTGTTCGACATGGGCAATCAGCATCAGCG
>DAICZL010000540.1 GCA_027311165.1 bacterium | reverse complement strand
CAGCCGCACCGCCAGGCCGCACCGGTGCAGCAGCACCGCCTGGTTGGCGCCCTTGCCGCCCAGGTCGCGTCCCGCCGCCTCGCCGAGCACGGTCTCGCCCGGGGCGGGCAGGGCGGCCAGGCGGAAGGTTTCGTCGAGGGTGATGTTGCCGATGACATGGACGTGCATGCAGGCAGTATCCGGGACATGAGAAACCGAGAACAGGCGATGCAGAGTACCCCCCAGGGAATGCCGGTCCAGGGAGCGCCGCTCCCTGGCGGGAGCCCGGAGTGCAGGGCCCTCTGGCCTTGCCCTGCCCGGCCATCCCCCCCATGACCGGCATCGCCTCCGATCGCGGCGACGCCTTGCGCGTGATCTTCGGCCGGCGCGGGGTGGTGATCGGCGTCGTGCATTGTCCGCCGCTGCCCGGCGCGCCCGCCTATGACGGCGCCTCGGCCGAGGCGATCTGCGATCGCGCGCTGGCCGATGCCGAGGCCTATGTCGCTGGCGGCGTCGATGGGCTGATCATCGAGAACCACGGCGACATCCCGTTTCTCAAGCCCGCCGAGATCGGGCCGGAGACGGCGGCGATGCTGGCGGTGATCACCGACCGGGTGCGCCGGGCGACCGGCGTGCCGCTCGGCATCAACGTGCTGGCGAACGCGGCGATCCCGGCGCTGGCGGTGGCCCGGGCGAGCGGCGCGCGGTTCATCCGGGTGAACCAGTGGGCCAACGCCTATATCGCCAATGAGGGCCTGGTGGAGGGCGAGGCCGGCCGCGCCCTGCGCTACCGCGCAGCCCTGCACGGCCAGGACATCCGGGTCTTCGCCGATGCGCATGTGAAACACGGCGCGCACGCGATCGTCGCCGACCGGCCGATCGGCGAACTGGTGCGCGATGTGGAGTTCTTCCACGCCGATGCGGTGATCGCCACCGGCCAGCGAACCGGCGATGCCGCGACCGCGGCGGAACTGGCGGAGGTGCGCGCGGCCACCGCCCTGCCGGTGCTGGTGGGCAGCGGCGTCACCGCCGGGAATGTGGCGGCGATGCTGGCGGGGGCAGACGGGGTGATCGTGGCGAGCTCGCTCAAGCGCGACGGGGTGTGGTGGAACGAGGTGGAGGTGGCGCGGGTGCGGGCGTTCATGGCGCGGGCGCGATGAGTGCTGCGTTCCACGAGATCCTGCTGGCGGCGGCGCGGGATGAATGGGAGGCGATGCAGGCGCATCGCTTCGTGACCGATATCGAGGCCGACCGGCTGCCCGCCGCGGTGTTCCGCCGCTATCTGTGCTTCGAGCGGGATTTCGTCGAGACCGCGCTGCTGATCTTCGGCCATGCCCTGGTCAAGGCGCCCGGCCTCGCCGAGCGCCGCTGGCTGGCCGGGGTCCTGCATGCCCTGGCCGACGAGCAACTGGCTTATTTCGATGCCGTGCTCGGCCCGGCGGAGGCGGAGCTGGCACCGGTCGGGTCTCCTCCGGCGGTCACCGCGTTCCGCGAGGGGATGCTGGCGATCGCAATCGAGGGAACCTATGCCGAGATCATCGCCGCGATGCTGGCGGCGGAATGGATGTATGCCACCTGGTGCGTGCGCGCGGCCGCCGGACGCCTGAGCGACCCGGCGCTGCGACGCTGGGTGGGGCTGCATGCCGAGCCCGCCTTCCTGGCGCAGGTCGCCTGGCTGAAGGCGCAGATCGACGCCCTGGCGGCCGGGATGGATACCGAGGCGCGGGACCGCGCGCGGGCCTGCTTCCGCCTCGCCCTGACGCTCGAGATCGGCTTTCACGCGTCTGCCTATCCGGATCCGGGCGGCTGACCGGTGCTCGGGTAAGGCGAGGCCGGAGGGCTCTGCCCCGCTGTCGCGTTGGGGAGACCCGCCAGGGCGCAGTGGTCCCCAGGGCGCAGCGGTCCCCAGGGCGCAGCGGTTCTTGGACCCGCGTCCGGCAGGAAAAATGACCCGCTGCACCGGCCGGGCCGGTCTTGCGGGGGCCGGATGGCCATCGGCCTGGCTGGTGGCTTTCCGCTTCGCTGGTCGATGCCGGCGCGGTTGGTCTCAGGTCGTGCCGAACAGCCGGTCCCCGGCATCGCCAAGCCCCGGCACGATATAGGCGTGTTCGTCCAGCCGCTCGTCCACCGCGCCGACGAAGACCCGCACATCCGGATGGGCGGCGGCGAGCGCTGCGACGCCCTCGGGGGCGGCCAGGGCGGCGAGCATCCGCACCTCGCGCGCGCCGGCCTCCTTCAGCCTGGTGATGGCGACGATCGCGGTGCCGGCGGTGGCCAGCATCGGGTCGGCCAGGATCGCCCTGCGTTCGGCGATGTCGCGTGGCAGTTTCACCAGATATTCCACCGGCCGCAGGCTGGCATGGTCGCGCCACAGGCCGATCTGGCCCACCGGCGCGTCCGGCAGCAGGTCCAGCATGCCGGCCAGCAGCCCGTCCCCGGCGCGCAGCACCGAGACCAGGCAGGGCAGCGGCCGGGCGATCACCCGGGCCTGCATGCCGGCCAGCGGGGTCTCGATCCAGCGCGTCGCGACCGGCAGATCGCGGCAAGCCTCGGCCAGCAGCAGCATCCCCAGCGCCCGCAGCCGGGCGCGAAAGGCGGGGCCGGGGGTGGTGCGGTCACGCAGTGCCGCCAGGGTCTCGAGCGCCAGCGGATGGTCGAGCACGGTGGGGCGGTGGGGCGCGCTCATCGGTCGGTCAGGCGCAGTTCGATGCGGCGGTTTCGGGCATAGGCGTCCGGCGTGTCGGCCGGATCGAGCGGCTGGTTGTCGGCGAAGCCGGTCGCGGCCAGATGGGCGGCCGGCACGCCCTCGGCGATCAGCAGCTTGACCACATTGATCGCTCGTTCGGCGGAAAGTTCCCAGTTGGACGCGAAGGCGCCGCCGGTGATCTTCTGGCGGTCGGCGTGGCCATCGACGCGCAGCACCCAGTTGACATCGGGCGGGATGCGGGTGGCGATCTCCTTCACCGTGGCGGCAAGGGCCCGGATCTGGTCCTGGCCGGCGGCGCTGAGCTCGGCGCTGCCGGCGGGGAACAGCACCTCGCTCTGGAACACGAAGCGGTCGCCCACCACCTGGATGCCCTTGCTGCCGGCCAGCACCTCGCGCAGCCGGCCGAAGAACTCGCTGCGATAGCGCTGCAGTTCCTCGACCTTGGCGGCGAGCGCGGTGTTCAGCCGCTGCCCCAGATTGGCGATCTGCGCGTCCTTGTCCCGCCCCACCGTCTGGGCCAGGTCGAGCGCGCCGGCGACCTGGCCGAGCTGGGCCTTGAGCTCCTCGACCTGCCGGTGCAGCAGCGCGACCTGGGCCCGCGCGGACTGGCCGAGGCGCTGCTCGTCGGCCAGCTGGGCGGCCACCGCCTCGCGCCGCTGCTGTTCGGTCATCGCCCTGGCGGCGGCGGCGGCGGATTGCTTTTCCAGCTCGTCGCGCAACGCGGTCAGGGCGCGCACCTGTTCGGACAGCTGCGCCAGATCGGAGAGTTTCGCGGTGATCGTCGCTTTGTCGGCGGTCACGGTGCGGTCGCGCTCGGCGATGGCGGCCTGCATCGCCGCCAGCTGCGCCTGTGCCGCCTCCAGCGCGCGCCTGGTATCGGCGAGCTGGCCTGACAATGTCGCGCTTTCCTGCGTCATCGACTCGCTGTGCCCGGCGGCGGCGTCGAGCGCGGCCTGCAGCTGTGCGCTGCGGGCAGCCGCCGAGCCGGCCCGCAATTCCGCGTCCTGCACCCGGGCGGCGAGCTGGTCGCGTTCGCCGGCGATCCGGTCGCGCGCGGCGCCGAGCCGGGTCTGCGCGTCGTGCAGGGCCGTGAGCTCGCGGGCGAGGGAGTCGCGGGCGGTGTTGGCGGCATCGAGATCGTGGCCGAGCCCCGCGACCGACAGTTTGAGCTCGCTCGTATGGCCGCGCTCGAGGGAGAGCAGGTCGGACAACTCGGTCATCTGCCGGGTCATCTTCTCGATCGCTGCGTCCCGCCCCGACAGCGCGACCGAGAGGAAGGCCTGGGCGAGCACGAAGACCAGCAGCACGAAGATGATGACCATCAGCAGCGTGGACAGGGCGTCCACATAGCCGGGCCAGGCATCGAGACCGTTGCCGCCGCCGCGGCGGGCGCGCATGGCCATGTTCAGGCGGGGGATCGAAGAAGCATGAAAGCAGCCTAGTGCCATATCAGCCTGACGGAAATCGCCAGAGTCCGCGGGGGGCGATGAAAGTGCGGGACACTGGACCCATGGAGCGGTTCCAGCGCGACCGGACCCGTTCGCGTGCAGCCCCGGCCCAGCAGACTGCTGAAAAAAGAAATTCGACTGGCTGCGGTGCAACATTGATGAGCGCCGCGCCGTTTCGAGGCACTGTTGAGTCGCGGGAAGGAAACGCGCGATTCTTTTCGTTCCCTCGTTCCGGATCCAATGGATCTTTTCAGCAACCTGCTGGTGTCTCGATTCCGAAACTCGCAGCATTGAAATGTGGTGGGAACCGGGGCACCAGCTCGTTGTTTTCAGTGGCGTGCGGATGCCCGAAGTTCGCGGTGAGGAACCGCGAACTTCGAGGGCAGGACACTGGTCCGGGTATCCCGCCTGATCCCGGTCGGACCGAGCCTGCGGCGTGAAGATGCGCCCCCCGGTCCCGCCAGGGCCGGTCGCGCGCCTGGCTTCGGGAGCGGCTCGTGCCGGGAATGAGGGGGAAGTCGTGCGGGCCGGAAGGGCCGCGCCGACCGGGGGCAGATCGCTTCCGGACGGGCGGTCAGCGTCCTGTCAGCAGCGTGCCCGAGTATGCGCCCGCTCAGACCACCGGCGGGCCCCGCCGGTGGTGGCAAGGAGATGAGACCAAAATGTATCGTCACGTTCTACTCGCCTTCGGGCTCGTTCTGCTGACCGGCGGCGCCGGCCTCGGCCCGGCATGGGCCGAGGAAGCCTGCCCGGTGACCGCGGCGGCGATGATGTCCAAGTCGGAGATGACCAAAAGTCTGCAGGATCGCGGCTATGTCCAGGTGCGCAGCCTGCAGATCCATGACGGATGCTATGAGGCCAAGGGCCTGGACAAGGCCGGCAAGCGCTTCGAGCTCGAGGTGAACGGGCGGACCGGCGAGATCGTGCGGGCCGAATAATCCGATGCCGCGCCAGATGGATCGCCAAGGCGTCGCTGTCTGGGACCGCTTCGTGCGGAGTTTCCACTGGGTGCTGGTCCTGCTGGTCGCTTCTGCCTTCCTGCTGCCCGACTGGCGCATCCCCCACGAGGCCGCGGGCTACGCCGTGCTGGCGCTGGTGCTGGCCCGGCTGGTCTGGGGCGTGGTCGGCAGCCGCCATGCGCGGTTCGCCGACTTCCTGGCCAGCCCGGCGACGGTGCTGGACTATCTGCGCGGGCTGGCGGCGGGCCGGCCCCGACGCTATCTGGGCCACAACCCGGCAGGCGGGGTGATGGTGCTGGCGCTGCTGGCGCTGCTGCTGATCGTCGCCGGCAGCGGCTGGCTTTCGGAGACCGACCGGTTCTTCGGCGTCGAATGGGTGAGCGGGCTGCACGCGGTCGCGGCCAATCTGCTGCTGGCCCTGATCGTCGTGCATGTGCTGGGCGTGCTGGTCGCCAGCCTGCTGCATCGGGAGAATCTGATCAGCGCGATGATCACCGGTCGGAAATCCGTCGCGGAGGATGCGATCGCGGGTGAGGCGGACGCGGGTGAGGCGGAGATGCACTCGGCCCCGTGAAGCCGGGGCCGAGCCGGATCAACATCGGGATAAGGCAAGGCCCGGGCTCGCCCTGACGGCCGATCACGACCCGCCTCTCTTGGGGGCGACCTTCCAGCGGATCGGTCTCTCACTGTGTCCGGAAGGCGGCGCCCCCGGGCCTTGCCTTATCCTTCCGCCCCGGACGCACCACCGCTCAGCCCCAGCGCCGCGGCCAGCGCGGCGGCGTAGCGCGCGGCGCTGTGGGATGCGCAGAACGCCTGGCGCGCCGCTTCGTGGCCGCCGCGGTCGGGCCAGGCGGCGCGCAGCCCGGCCAGCCCGTCGGCGATCGCGGCGGGGAGCTGCGCCCCGGCGATGCGCGCGACATAGTCCGGCGCGCCGATCGCCTCGGCCAGGTCGCTGCTGGCCAGGGTCGGCAGCCCCGCGGCGATGGCAGCGGCGAGCGCCCCGGACAGGCTGCCGGGGAACCCACGGCGCAGCTGCAGCCCGAGATCGGCGGCGAGCAGATGGTCGCGATAGCCGGCCTCGTCCAGGTAATCCGGCGCGATCCATAGATGGGCCTCCACGCCCAGGCGCCTGGCGGTGGCGGCGGGCTCGGCCGCTCCGGAAGGCGACAGCGCGCCCGCGAAGTGCAGCCGCGCCGGCCAGCCGCGTTCGCGCAGCAGCGCCAGCGCCGCGACGCAGGCTTCCGGCGCCTTGCTCGGCTGAACCGCGCCGAAGCTCGCGATCAGGATCTCCCCGGGGCCGATGCCCAGCCGCTCCCGCGCCGCCGCGCGTGCCTCGCGGCCCAGGGCGGTCGCCGGCCAGCTGCGCTGCACGGCGAAGGGCAGCACCGAGGCGGGGCGGCGATAGCGCTTGGCGATCAGCGCAGCCGCCGCCGGCGAATGCACGCAGAGCGGTTCGGCGACGTCCAGCAATTCCCCCAGGCACATCGGCTGCGCCGGGCCGGGATGGGTCAGCCAGTGATGGATCAGCGTGGCATCCACCCGTCCGCCGAGCTCGGCCTCGGCGACGGCCTTCGTGCGCGCCTCGCCCAGCATGGCCCGGTAGCTGGCCAGCATCCAGGCGTCGTGGGCGATGGCGGCCCCGCCATGGCGCAGCAGAAGCCGCAGGATCGCGGTGTGGAAGCCGGAATTGCCGATCACCCCCACCACCCGGTCGAAGCGCGGCGACAGGCCGGGCAGGGCGGTCAGTGGCCGGATCGAGGCGGTGCCTTCCAGCGGTGCCGGGCCGGGCGTGTCGGTGAACAGGTGCAGTTCGCCGAACCGGCCCAGTGCCGGGGCGATCGCCGCGGTGTAGTCGGCGCAGCCGGTGCGGTCGGGCGGCAGCGGGCTCAGCAGCGCGATGCGGGGACGTGCCGCGCGCGCGATCGCCGGCGCCGCGAGCGCCCGCCCGCCCTGCATCGCGGCCGCCCCCGCAGCCGGTGCGCGTGCCTGCGCTTCCACGGCGCCCCAGAGCCTGGCGGCGACCGCCTCCGGGCGCAGTCGTGGCCAGATCGATGCCTGCGATGCCAGCGCGGCGTCGCGATAGCCGGGCAGCAGCGCGAGCCGCGCCAGGATCAGCGCCAGCGCCAGATCATCACCCGGAGCGAACCGCAGATCGGGCGCCCGCACCAGTTCCCGGTGCGCCGGTATCGCGGAGGCGACCGCCGGTACACCGCAGGCCATGGCCTCGGCGAGCGGCAGCGAGAAGCCCTCGGCGGTGGACGGCGCCACCACCGCCAGCGCGTCGCGATACAGCTGCGCCAGGGCGGCATCGTCGACATGGCCGGGGAAGGCCAGCAGCTCCGCCCGTCCGGCACTGGCGGTGGCGAGCGCGCGCAGCGCCGCCTGCCGCTCGGGAGAATGCCAGCCGGTGATCACCAGGCGCAGGCCGCGTTCCTGCAGCACGCGGCAGCGCCCATGGGCGCGCACCGCGCAGTCCGGATCCTTGCGCGGATCATCCCCGCCGACCACCAGCACATGCCGCGCGCCGCCGCCGGTGCTGCCCGCGCCGTCGGCGGGGCCGGCGAAGCAGGGCGCGACCGCGACGCCGGTGACCACAATCCGCGCCGCCGCGATGCCGAGCAGGCGTGTCAGCCGGGAGGCGGTGGCGGCGGAGTTGCACAGGAACAGCCGGTAGCGGGCGAGGGCGCGCAGTGCCAGCGCATAGTCGCTACACACCGCCGTGCTGTCCAGCCGGCCTTCGTCCAGCGGGATGAAATCATGCACGACGCTGGCCGTGAAGATGCCCGGATGGCAGAGCATGCGGGCCAGGAAGACCGGATCGGCGGTCATCGGCGAGGGCTGCAGCAACCAGACCGGCCGGTCTAGCGCGCCGGTATAGCCGGTGTGGCGGAGCTGGTCGAACAGCGCGGCATGGGCGGGCGCGAGCGCCGGGCCGTCCCGCGCGGTCAGGCCGATCAGCCGCGCACCCGCGAGCGCCGGGCGGTCGCGCAGGGACGTCAGCATGTGCAGCGCGTGCCGGCCGATGCCGCGCACGGAGTGGTTCACATCCTGCAGGCAGCGCGCATCCACCAGGATGTCCGGCATCCTTGCCGCGGGTGCCGGGCTCGCTGCCCCGTCGCCGGGGGCGGGATCGGTGATCGGGTCAGCTCCGGCCGTAGGTATCCTCCAGCCGCACCACGTCGTCCTCGCCGATATAGCTGCCCGACTGCACCTCGATGACGGTGAGGGGGATGCGGCCGGGATTTTCCAGCCGGTGCACGGTGCCGAGCGGCAGATACAGGCTCTCGTTCTCGCGCAGCAATTGCTGGGTGCCGTCGCGGGTGACCAGGCCGGTGCCGTGCACCACCACCCAGTGCTCCGAGCGGTGGAAATGCTTCTGCAGCGAGATGCGGTGGCCGGGATTGACCACCAGGCGGTTGACCCGGAAGCGGTCGTCCTGGATCAGGCTCTCGTAGAAGCCCCAGGGCCGGTAGGCGCGATTATGGGCGCTGGCCTCCCGCCGTCCCGCCCGGCGCAGCCGGTCCACCACCTTCTTCACGTCCTGCGCGCGGTCGCGATGCATCGCCAGCACCGCATCCTCGGTCACCACCACGATGGCATCGCTCAGCCCGACCACCGCAGTGACGATGCCCTCGCTGCGCACATAGCAATCCTGCGCGGCCTCCAGCACGACATCGCCCACCGTGACATTGCCGGCGGCGTCCTTCTGCCCCAGGTCCCACAGCGCGCTCCAGCTGCCCACGTCCGACCAGCCGAAATCGGCGGGCACCACGGCGGCGTGGCCGGTCCGCTCGGCCACCGCGTAGTCGAGGCTGATATCTGGGCTGGCGGCGAAGGCCTCCGGATCCAGCCGGATGAAGTCCAGATCCTCCCGCCGCTCCGCCACCGCCCGGCTGACCGCGGCCAGCACCGCCGGCTCGAACCGGCCCATCTCGTCGCGCAGCATGCGTGCGGAGAACACGAACATGCCGGAATTCCACAGATGCTTCCCCGAAGCGACCAGCAGTGCCGCGGTGGCGGCATCGGGCTTTTCCACGAAGCGGGCGAGCTGGTGTGCGCCCGCGATCCCGGCGAGGCTGGCACCGACCTCGATATAGCCGTAGCCGGTCTCGGCCGCGGTGGGCCGCATGCCGAAGGTGACGAACATCCCGGCCCGCGCGGCCTCGTAGGCGGCGATCAGCGCCTGGTCCAGCGCTTCGGGGCGGGTGATCGAGGCATCCGCCGCCATCATCCACAGCACCGCGTCGGGGTCCTGCTCGGCTACCAGCAGGCAGGCGGCCAGGATGGCGGGGGCGCTGTTGCGACCCACCGGTTCGAGCAGGATCCGCGCCCCGGCCACCCCGGCCTCGCGCAGCTGTTCGGCGATGACGAACCGATGCGCCTGGTTGCAGACCACCACCGGCGGGGCGAAGGCCGCGCCATGCGCCCGCAGGGCCGTCTCCTGGATCATCGAGTGCTCGGAGATCAGCGGCCAGAACTGCTTGGGGAAGCTATCGCGGGAGACCGGCCAGAGACGGGTACCCGATCCGCCCGAGAGGATCACCGGGACGATCCGCTGCCCCGCCGCGCCGAAGCGGGCGGCTGGCTGGGCTGGCGCGGGGGCCGGATCCCGAGCCGAATCGGAGGTCGCGGCGAAGGGGGATGGCGGGTCGAGCGGGCTCATTGCGCCTCCGGTCACAACTGGCGGTAGGTCTAATAGGCCGGGCGCCGGTGGTTCGTCCAGCGTTCCCGGCCCTCTGGAAAAGGACATGTTCATGTCAGAATCGGTTCAGGGCCGGTTAACGGTGCGTCTCCTGACGGGCATGCGAGCAGCCATCCCCCGGCTGGTCGGTACCCGGCCCGCACAAGGGGGCGTTGTGTCGCCGGTGTTCAGCCCAGCCCCATCGCCTGGCGCATGAACAGCCGCTTCAGCGGGCCGATGCGGTGCACCGAAGCGATCCCGATATCGCGGGCCAGCCGCAAGGGCGGGAAATCGCTGCTGAACAGCCGGTCGAGCGCATCGGTCGCGGCCAACATCCGCAGCGCATCGCCCCGCCGCGCCCGCTGGTAGGCGGCCAGCAGCGCCGGTGCGCCAGCATCTCCCCTTTGGGCATCTCCCCTTTGGGCATCCCCAAGCTGGCGATCCGCTCCGCCGGCCACCAGCCCGGCCAGCGCCGCGACGTCGCGGAAGCCGAGATTGAGCCCCTGGCCGGCGATCGGGTGGATGCCATGGGCCGCGTCCCCGACCAGAGCCAGGCGGGTGTCGATGTAGCGCTGCGCGTGCAGCGCCCCCAGCGGATAGTGCCAGCGCCGCCCGACGCTGCGGATCGCCCCCAGATGCGGCCCCAGCCGGCGGCCGAGCTCGCGCAGGAAGCCCGCCTCGTCCAGTTCCTGCAGGCGCTGGGCGATCGCCTGCCGCTCGGTCCAGACGATCGCCGAGACATGCGGCGCGCCCTCGGTGCCGCAGAGCGGCAGTTGCGCGAACGGCCCGCCCGGCAGGAAATGTTCGAGCGCGGTGTTGCCGTGCGGCCGCTCATGGGCGATCGCGCAGACGATGCCGGTCTGGCCATAGCCGAAGCGGGTGACCGCGATGCCGGCCTGCCGGCGCAGGGCGCTGTCGCGCCCGTCGGCCGCCACCACCAGCCGGCAGTCGATCGCGGGGCCGCCGGCGATGCGCACCAGCGCTCCCGAGTCCTGGCGTTCCACCACCGCCTCGGCGGGGGCGAAGACCTCCAGCCCGGCCAGGGCGTGCAGCCTGGCATTGACCGCGACCCGCAGGCTGCGCGCCTCGACCAGCCAGCCGAACGCCTCGGCCGCGACCTCGTCACGGTCGAACTGCAGGAACAGCGGCGAGGCCGGC
>DAICZL010000530.1 GCA_027311165.1 bacterium | reverse complement strand
CTTCAGCAGCGTCGCGGCCTCGTGCGGCTACTACATCGCGATGAACGCCGACGAGATCTGGGCCGAGCCGACGACGATCACGGGCTCGATCGGCGTGTTCGCGGTGATCCCGACTTTCCAGCGCACGCTCGGCAAGCTCGGCGTCGCGAGCGACGGCCTCGCGACCACGCCGCTCGCGGGCGCGAGCGCCGGCGGGGACGGGCTTGCCAGCACCTCCCACGCCACCGCGGTATAGGGGGCTTCGGTGCTGCGATCGGGCCCCAGACCCTGGGCGCGGCGGGCGCGGCCGGCGGGGGTGGCCTCGCCGCGTTCCCAGGGAAAGCGCCACAGCGCGCGCATCGGGTGCGACAGGTCGGGGAGGTGGCGCGCGGTCTCGGGGTCGTGCACCACGGCCAGGGTCAGGCAGTCCCGGCCCTCGTCGAGCAGAACCTGGCGCACCGCTGCCAGCGTGGCGCCGCTGCTCGCGCCATCGTCCACCAGCAGCACGCGGCGGTCTGCGTGGGCGGCGCCGATCCAGCCGATCGCGCCGCTGGCGCGGTCATGGCCGATCAGCGCGAGGTCGAGCCCGAGCAGGCTCGCCGCCATGCTGCCCGGCACGATGCCGCCGCGGGCGATGGCGGCGACGATCTGCGGGCGCCAGGCGGCGGCGGCGTCGAGCAGGCCGGCCAGCAGACGCTCGGTCTGTTCGTAGCCGAGAAAGACCGGCCGACGCTCGGGGTCGAGGCCCTTCCAGGGCGGCATCTCGGGGTCAGGGGCCTGGCGAGGAAGGCGAGGGGCGCTGCCCATCGACCCCGCTGGGGCCTTGGCCCCAGACCCCTTTCGCTGGGGGGTACTCTCCAGGGGATGTGGGGCCGGCGAGCCTGGATCCCTGGCGGGTTTCACCATTGGACCCCTGGGGACAGAACCCTTTGGCGTTGCCTGGCGAGGTCACCGGCCCGACACGCTCAGCCGGCCGGCGCGGGCGGCAGCGCATGGCCCAGATAGTGTTCCAGCACGGCGTCGGCCGGTCCGTCCTCGAGAATGCGGCCCTGGTCCATCCACAGCACCCGGTTGCACCAGGACCGCACGACCTCCACGTTGTGGGAGGAGAGCACCAGGATGTCGGCGCCGCGCACCAGGTCTTCCAGCCGCAGCCTGGCCTTCTGCATGAAGCCCGCATCGCCGGCCAGGAACCACTCATCCATCAGCAGCACCTGTGGGCGGATCGCGGTGGCCAGGGCGAAGCCCAGGCGGATCACCATGCCGGAGCTGAACACCCGCATCGGCAGGTCCATGAAATCGCCGAGCTCGGCGAAATCCTGCACGTCTTCCTCCAGCCGCCGGATGGCGGCCCCGGACAGCCCGGCGAACAGGCCGCGCAGCACGATGTTCTCCCGCCCCGACAGGTCCGGGTTCATCCCCAGATTGGGGTCGAGCATGGCGTTGATCGTGCCGGCCACGCGCACCCGGCCCAGCACCGGCTCGTAGATCCCGGCCAGGGTGCGCAGCAGCGTGGTCTTGCCGGCGCCGTTGGAGCCGATCAGGCCCAGCCGGTCGCCGGGGACCAGGGTGAAGGAGATGTCGCGCAGCGCCTGCACCACGATGCGGTGCTGGCGGTCCTCGCCCAGCCGGCCGGAGGCGGCGGCGAACACGGTCTTCTTCAGGCTGCGGGAATTGCCGTGATAGAGCGGGAACTCGATCGCGACCCCGTCCACGACGATCCTGGCTTCGCCCATCCGCTAGACCCAGAACGCCAGGCGGCCGCGGGCGCGGGCGAACAGCAGCCAGGTCAGGCCGCACAGCAGCAGACTATAGCCGATCGCGCTGGCCCAGATGGCGGGTCCGGGCAGACTGCCCAGCAGCGGGCCGCGCAGGATCTCGAGCAGCGTGTAGAACGGATTGAGCGGCAGCAGCGCGCGGGCCCGCCCGCTCAGCAGCTCCGGGCGCCAGATCACCGGGCTGATGAAGAAGGCGATCTGCATCACGCTGGCGACGATCGGGGGGATGTCGCGGAAGCGGGCGCAGAAACAGCCCAGCAGCAGGGTGGCCGCCAGCGAATCGATCAGCCAGACCAGCAGCGCCGGCAGCGCCGCCAGCGCCGCCGAGCCCGGCCAGGTGGCGAAGATCGCGAACACCGCGACGATCACGATGACGTTGTGGCCCAGCACCAGCACGTTGCGCACGACGCTGCGCAGCGCATACAGGGTGAAGGGCATGCGCACCGAGCGGATCAGCCCCTCGGCCTGGGTGAAGGCCACGCAGGCATCGCCCACCAGCGCGGCGACGAAGTTCCACAGCACCAGCGAGAGCGCCAGGAACGGCAGATATTCGTGCAGGTTCATGCGGAACAGCGTCGAATAGAGCAGCCCGAGCGCGGCCACCATCACCGCCGTGGACAGGGTGAGCCAGAGCGGGCCGAGCACCGAGCCGCGATAGCGCAGGCGGATATCGAGCCAGCCCAGAGTGAGCGCGAGGCGCCACAGCGCCGCGCCATCGACGAGGTCGCCGGC
>DAICZL010000518.1 GCA_027311165.1 bacterium | reverse complement strand
GTCACTCACCCTGCCCGGTCACTCACCCTGCCCTGTCACTCACCCTGATCGGGCCGCCCCCGCCCGCTCTTGATCGCCCCGCGATGCACCTTGGCCTCCACCCGCCGGCGGCGCGCGGCCAGGCTGGGGCGGGTCTTGCGGCGCGTCTCGGGCCGTTCGGCCGCCTCGCGGAGCAGCTCCACCAGCCGGTCGAGCGCGTCCTGGCGGTTGCGGTCCTGGGTGCGATGGCGCTGGGCGGTGATCACCAGCACGCCGTCCAGGGTGAGCTTGCGCCCCGCGAGGCGCCCGGCGCGGGCCTTCATGTCCTCGGGCAGGCTGGCGCAGCCGCGCAGGTCGAACCGCAGCTGCACGGCGGTCGCCAGCTTGTTGACGTTCTGACCGCCGGGGCCGGAGGCGCGGATGAAGCTCTCCGTCACCTCGCGCTCGTCGATCGCGATCCGGTCGGTGATGCGGATCATGCCGGGGTCGGCGCGTGCTCCGGCAGCAGGCCCTCTTGCTTCAGCGCCGGCCACAGCGCGGGGGGGATCGGGGCGGCCATCATCGCGATGTTCTCGGCCATCTCGGCCGGGGTCCGGGCGCCGGGGATCACCGCCGCCACTACCGGATGGGCGGCGCAGAACTGCAGCGCCGCCGCCTTCAGCGCCACCCCGAAGCCGGCGCAGATCCGGCCGATCCGCGCCGCCCGTTCCACCAGCGCCGCCGGCGCCGCCCCGTAGTTGAAGGTGGCCCCGCCGGCCAGCAGCCCGGAATTATACGGCCCCCCCAGCACCACCTTGACCCCGCGGGCGGCGCAGGCCGGAAACAGCCGGTCGAGCGCGGTCTGGTCGAGCAGCGTGTAGCGCCCGGCCACCAGGAAAAGATCCGGATCGGCCTGGTCCAGCGTCATCAGGCAGGTCTCGATGGTGTTGACCCCGAGCCCCCAGGCGCGGATCACCCCCTGCTCGCGCAGCCGGGTCAGCGCCGGGGCGGCGCCTTTCATGGCGGCGGCGAACATCTCCCGCCAGGCCGGGCCGTGAGTGTCCTCGGCGGGGTCGTGGATATAGGCGATGTCGATGCTCCCGAGCCCCAGCCGCTGGCAGCTGTCCTCGAGCGAGCGCCGCGCCGCGTCGGCCGAATAGTCGAACCGGCAGTCGAAGTTCAGGCCGTGGTGGAAATTGTCCCGCACCGGCGCGGCGCGGGGATCGGCGGTGAGCAGCCGCCCGACCTTGGTCGAGAGCACGAAACTGTCGCGGTCCTGCTCGCGCAGCACCGCGCCGAAACGATGTTCGGACAGGCCGAAGCCGTAGAACGGCGCGGTGTCGAAATGGCGGACGCCGCCCTCCCAGGCGGTGCGCAAGGTCGCCGGCGCCTCCGCCTCGGCGATCGGGGCGAACAGATTGCCCAGCGGGGCGCCGCCGCAGCCGAGCTTGCCCGGTGGCCAATGGCCGGAAACCGCGCGGGTCACGGACGGACCACGCCCTTGGTGATCAGGATATTGCCGTAGAGCCGGCGCTCGCCGGTGTGGACGATGGCGAAGGCGGCCTCGGCGGCGCGGTAGAAGGCGTGGCGTTCCAGCGACACCGGGGCCGGCGCGCCGTGGCGGGCCAGCACGGCGGCGAATTCGCGCACCGCGTCGGGAACCGCCTCGGCCTCGCCCACCACCTGCATCACCGCGGCGGGGGCGGGGACGAAATCATCCACCGGCAGCACCGACAGCACCGCCGACAGCACCGCGGCGGCATCGGTGCCGGGCAGGCTGATCAGGCGCTTGGCCAGCGCGGTCGCCGGGAAATTGGCATCGACGATCGCCACCAGGTCGCCATGGCCCATCGCGGCCAGCGCGTGCAGCAGATCGGGCGAGAGCAATGGATCGAGACCGAGCAGCATCTGCCGTATCCCCCCTGGCGGCGAACGGCACCTTAGACGCAGGCGTCTGCGCGAGAAAGGCCGGGGGGCGCCGAGCGGCAGGGCCAGGGGCTCCGCCCGTGGAACCCGCCAGGGACCGGCGGGTCCTGCACCCGCATCCTTCGGGGGTGACCGCCAGGGGATGCCGCTCCAGGGGCAAAGCCCTGGTCTTTCCGGCGCTCAGAACAGATCGACCGGGATCTTGATATAGGCCACCCCGTTATCCTCGGCCGGGGGCAGGTTGCCGGCGCGCATGTTCACCTGCACCGAGGGCAGCATCAGCGTGGGCAGCGCCAGGGTGGCGTCGCGGGCGGTGCGCATCGCCACGAAACTGTCCTCGTCGATGCCGTCCTTCAGGTGCTTGTTGGCCGCGCGCTCCTCGGCGACGCTGCTTTCCCAGCGCGCTTCGCGGCCCTCGGGCGGGTAGTCGTGGCACAGGAACAGCCGGGTCCGCGGCGGCAGGGCCAGGATGCGGCGCGCCGAGCGGTACAGCGCGCGCGCATCGCCGCCGGGGAAATCCGCCCGCGCGCTGCCGACATCGGGGGCGAACAGCGTGTCGCCGATGAAGGCGGCATCGCCGAGCAGATAGGCGAGATCGGCCGGGGTGTGGCCTGGCACCTCGATCACCCGGGCCTGCAGCGCGCCGATCGGGAAGCGATCGCCCTCGGCGAACAGCCGGTCGAACTCGGCACCGCTGCCGGACACGCCGATGCCGTAGTTGAACAGCTTGCCGAAGCGGCGCTGCACCTCGATCACCTTGGCGCCGATGCCGATCTGCCCGCCGAGCACCGATTTCAGATAGGGCGCGGCCGAGAGGTGATCGGCATGGACATGGGTCTCCAGATGCCAGAGCACGCGCAGCCCGCTGGCGCGGACGAAGCCGATGACCCGGTCGGCCGCCTGTCGCCCGGTGCGCCCGGTATGGGGATCGAACTCCAGCACGGAGTCGATGATCGCCGCCTCCGCCCCGCCCGGTGCATGGACCACATGCGTCGCGGTGCCGGTGGTCTGGTCGAAGAACGTATTGACCTCGGGGTTCATGGCGCGCCTGCTTCCGTCCCCGGGCCGCCCCGGGGGCGAGCCCGAGCACCCGCAGGCCGCTGTAGGTCCAGCCAGC